>NZ_QPFC01000668.1:0-4092 GCF_003427465.1 Nocardiopsis sp. TNDT3
GGCACACCGGCGCCGCGCGCACTTGGCGACGCGCCGCGCGGTGTCGTTGACGCTGCCGGTCGGCCGTCCTACCTTCAGTGCAGTGGAACCCACGGCGCACCCGTTCCCTGAGTGGACATCCCCTGTCGAGACCGCCGTGGGACGAGAAGCCGGAGGTCGGCGTGGCGGTAGCGAGCGGCAAGCGGGATCCCCATGACAGGCGGTCCGCGCTGCGGCTAGCGGGGCAGCAGGGCCTACTGTGCGAAGAAGACTTGGTGGCGCTGCCTATGGACGTCGGGTATCGGGGCCCCGCGGCGTGTACGGCCGCCGGGATCAGCTACCGCCAGCTCGACTACTGGGCCAGGACCGGCCTGGTGGAGCCGAGCGTGCTCACCGGAGCCCACAACGCCCCCCTGTACAGCCTCCCCGACATCCTGCTGCTCAAGGTCGCCAAACGGCTCCTGGACACCGGGATATCCCTCCAGCAGATCCGCACCGCGGTCGACCACCTGCGCGGCCGTCCCGCCCCCGACCTGGCCCGCATCACCCTCATGAGCGACGGCGTCAGCGTCTACGAGTGCACCTCCCCGGAGGAGGTCGTGGACCTCATGCAGCGCGGGCAGGGCATGTTCGGACTGGCGCTGGGCAACGTCTGGCGCGAGGTGGAGGAGGCCCTGGGCGTGGTGCCCGCGGAGGAGCGGGCCGACCTGCCCGCCGCCGCGCCCCAGCCCGTGGACGAGCTGGCCAGGCGCCGCCGGGAGCGCCGTACCGGCTGAGACCGACAGGCGCCGCCCCCAGCCCCGGGGCGGCCGTGTGCCGGCAGGGGGCGCGGGTGCTTCGGCGCCGCGGTTATTTGGACGAACCTCCAGGTTCTGGGTGTGATGTGGGCGAAACGCCTGCCCGGAAGAGCCGCCCGGGGCGGCCATCGAGTACGGTCGTAGTCACAACAGGGATGAAAACCGACATTCACCCTGCTTGTACACACGTACAGATCGTCAGCTGGCTGTCGACACCGCGCGAGAGAGACCCCGCAACGGGGCGCCGACGGGGCAATACTCCCCAGTAACCTCTCAGGCACCATGGACCGCGTGGAGGAGGCCGCTCTGAAGCCTGGGCGCCGTCGTGCCCGGTGACAGAGGGGGAGACCGTGAGGAACACCGCCGACCCGACTCGGCCCTGTCACCAGGAGGTCTCCGTGCCAGACCAGCCCGTGCACACCCCCGGCGCGCCCGCCCGGGTGTTCGCCGACCGCCACATCGGCCCCACACCCGCCGAGGTCCAGGAGATGCTCAAGGCGGTCGGCTACGGCTCCACCGCCGAACTCATGGCCGACGCCGTGCCCGAGTCCATCCTCACCGGCCCCGGCCGCAGCGCGCCGCTTGACCTGCCCCCGGCGCTGAGCGAGGCCGAGGCCCTGGCCGAGCTGCGCGACCTGGCCTCCCGCAACCAGGTGCGCACCTCGCTGATCGGCCAGGGCTACTACGGCACCCTCACCCCGCCGGTCATCCTGCGCAACATCATGGAGAACCCCGCCTGGTACACGGCCTACACGCCCTACCAGCCCGAGATCTCCCAGGGCCGCCTGGAGGCCCTGCTCAACTTCCAGACCATGGTCTCGGACCTGACCGGCCTGCCCGTCTCGGGCTCCTCCCTGCTCGACGAGGCCACCGCCGCCGCCGAGGCCATGACCCTGGCCCGCCGCGCCTCCAAGAGCAGGGCCGACGTCTTCGTCGTCGACGCCGACGTCTTCCCCCAGACCCTGCACGTGCTGCGCACCCGCGCCGAACCCCTCGGCATCGAGGTCGTGGTCGCCGACCTGTCGCAGGGCCTGCCCGAGGGCGACGCCTTCGGCGTCCTGGTGCAGTACCCGGCCTCCAGCGGCGCCGTGCGCGACCCGGGCCGGGTCATCGCCCAGGCCCACGAACGCGGCGCCCTCGCGGTGGTGGCCGCCGACATCCTGGCCCTGACGCTGCTGCGCAGCCCCGGCGACCTGGGCGCCGACATCGCCGTCGGCTCCACCCAGCGCTTCGGCGTCCCGCTCGGTTTCGGCGGCCCGCACGCCGGTTACATGTCCGTGGGCGAGAAGCTGCGCCGCCAGCTGCCCGGCCGCCTGGTCGGCGTCTCGGTGGACAACGCGGGCAAGCCCGCCTACCGGCTGGCGCTCCAGACCCGCGAGCAGCACATCCGCCGCGAGAAGGCCACCAGCAACATCTGCACCGCGCAGGTCCTGCTCGCCGTCATGGCCGGGATGTACGCCGTCTACCACGGTCCCGACGGCCTGCGCGCGATCGCCCGCCAGGTGCACACCCGCACCGCCGCCCTGGCCGACGCCCTCGCCGAGCGCGGCTTCGAGGTCCTGCACCGGGCCTACTTCGACACCCTGCGCGTGCGCGTGCCCAGTGCCGCCCGGGTCGTGGAGTCCGCCCTGGAGGCCGGGTACAACCTGCTGGCCGCGGACGAGTACACGGTCGGCGTGAGCGTGGACGAGACCACCACCGAGGCCGACCTGGAGAAGGTCCTGGCCGCCTTCGGCGAGGCCGAGCGCGGCTCCTCGCGCGTGCGCCTGAGCGTGGACGAGGACGCCGACCGCCTGCCCGCCGAGCTGGCCCGCCAGGTGGACTACCTCACCCACCCGGTGTTCGGCACCCACCGCAGCGAGACCTCGCTGCTGCGCTACATGCGCCGCCTCTCCGACCGCGACCTGGCCCTGGACCGCACGATGATCCCGCTGGGCTCGTGCACCATGAAGCTCAACGCCACGGCGGAGATGGAGCCCGTCACCTGGCCCGAGTTCGCCGGGCTGCACCCGCTGGCGCCGCTGGACCAGGCCGCCGGGAGCGTGGCCCTGATCCGCCAGCTGGAGGCCTGGCTGGCCGAGGTCACCGGCTACGACGCGGTGTCCCTCCAGCCCAACGCCGGGTCCCAGGGCGAGTTCGCCGGGCTGCTGGCCATCCGCGGCTACCACCGCTCGCGCGGCGAGGCCCACCGCGACGTGTGCCTGATCCCCAGCTCCGCGCACGGCACCAACGCCGCCAGCGCCGTGATGGCCGGTATGCGCGTGGCCGTGGTGGCCTGCGACGACAACGGCAACGTCGACCTGGAGGACCTGCGCGCCAAGACCGGCAAGCACGCCGACGACCTGGCCGCCATCATGATCACCTACCCGTCCACGCACGGCGTGTACGAGGACACCGTCACCGAGGTGTGCCGCCTGGTCCACGAGGCGGGCGGCCAGGTGTACGTGGACGGCGCCAACCTCAACGCGCTGCTGGGCTGGGCCAAGCCGGGCGAGTTCGGGGCCGACGTCAGCCACCTCAACCTGCACAAGACCTTCTGCATCCCGCACGGCGGCGGCGGTCCGGGCGTGGGCCCGGTCGCGGTCCGCTCGCACCTGGCCGGTTTCCTGCCCAACCACCCGGGCCAGCCTGAGGCGGGTCCGCACACGGGGGTCGGACCGGTCTCGGCGGCCCCGTTCGGCTCGGCGGGCATCCTGCCCATCTCCTGGGCCTACGTGCGCATGATGGGCGAGGAGGGGCTGCGCTCGGCCACCGAGGTCGCCGTGCTGTCGGCGAACTACCTGGCCAAGCGGCTGGAGCCCTACTTCCCGGTGCTCTACACCGGTGCGGGCGGTCTGGTGGCGCACGAGTGCGTCGTGGACATCCGCCCGCTCCAGAAGGCCAGCGGCATCAGCAACGAGGACCTCGCCAAGCGGCTCATGGACTACGGCTTCCACGCGCCGACGATGTCGTTCCCGGTCAACGGCACCCTGATGGTGGAGCCGACCGAGAGCGAGAACCTCGCCGAGCTGGACCGCTTCGTGGAGGCGATGGTCGCGATCCGCGGCGAGATCGACAAGGTGGCCTCGGGGGAGTGGGACGCGCAGGACAACCCGCTGCGCAACGCCCCGCACACCGCTGAGGCGGTGACCGCGGACGAGTGGTCGCACGGCTACACGCGCGCCGAGGCGGCCTACCCGCTGGCGTCGCTGCGCACGGACAAGTACTGGCCCCCGGTCGGCCGGATCGACCAGGCCTACGGTGACCGCAACCTGGTCTGCTCCTGCCCGCCGCCGGAGGCCTTCGAGCTGTAGGGCGGCCCGGGCCGCCCTACAGC
>NZ_QPFC01000669.1:0-2603 GCF_003427465.1 Nocardiopsis sp. TNDT3
GTGGTGTACGGCCCGCCGCCGCGGCTGGTGGTCGCCCACGACGTTCTGGGCGGGGTGTTCGCCCTCAACGGGCCCGCGGCCGAGGGCGGGGACTATCCGGGCAGGCCCGGGGAGATGGTCTACTTCGCGCCTGACTCCCTGGAGTGGGAACCGCTGGAGACGGCCTACTCCGGCTGGATGCTGTGGCTGCTGGACGGCCACCTGGAGGACTTCTACCGCGCCCTGCGCTGGCCGGGCTGGCGCGAGGAGACAGAGGCGCTGGACCTGACGCGGGGGTTGTCGCTGCGCCCCTTCCCCTGGACGTCCGAGGCGCGCCAGGACATGGCCGCGACCTCGCGCAGGCCGATCGCGCTGGGCGAGCTGACCGGCGCGCACCGGGAGTCGTGCGCCGCCCTGGGCCTGCCCGACCCCGGCCCGTTCGGCCTGCTCTAGCGTCCCGGAACGGGCCGGGGCCGCGACCCGGCGGTCGCGGCCCCGCGCGCCCGCGGGCGTGCGCGCGTCAGACGCGCGCGATGGCGCTGCACAGCGCCTTGAGCGAGGCCGTGGTGATGCTGCTGTGGATGCCCACGCCCCACACCACGCGGCCGTCGATCTCGGCCTCCACGTAGGCGGCGGCGCGGGCGTCGCCGTCCCCGCCCATGGAGTGCTCCACGTAGTCCATGACGCGGACCTTGACGTCGACGTCGGTCAGGGCGTCGCAGAACGCGGAGATGGGGCCGTTGCCGGTGCCGGTCAGCTCGCGGATCTCGCCGTTGACCCGGGCGTCGGCCTCGATCCGGTAGGTGCCGTCGCTGTCGGTGGTGGAGCGGTGCGCCAGCACCGCGACCGGTCCGCCCTCGGCCAGGTAGGTCTGCGAGAAGATCTCCCAGATGCGCCCGGCGGCGAACTCGCCGCCCTCGGCGTCGGTGAACTTCTGGATGACCTGGGAGAACTCGATCTGGAGGCGGCGCGGCAGGTCCAGCGAGTGGTCGCGCTGCATGATGTAGGAGACGCCGCCCTTGCCGGACTGGCTGTTGACCCGGATGACGGCCTCGTAGTTGCGGCCCACGTCCTTGGGGTCGATGGGCAGGTAGGGCACGTCCCAGACGTGCTCCTCCACCGGGGTCCCCGCGGCGTCGGCGGCCTCCTGCTGGGCGGCGAAGCCCTTCTTGATGGCGTCCTGGTGGGAGCCGGAGAAGGCGGTGTAGACCAGGTCGCCGCCGTAGGGGTGGCGCGGGGCGACCGGCAGCTGGGTGCAGTGCTCGACGGTGCGGCGGATCTCGTCGATGTCGGAGAAGTCGATCCGGGGGTCCACGCCCTGGCTGAACAGGTTCATGCCCAGGGTGACCAGGCAGACGTTGCCGGTGCGCTCGCCGTGCCCGAACAGGCAGCCCTCGACGCGGTCGGCCCCGGCCATGACGGCCAGCTCGGCCGAGGCCACGCCGGTGCCGCGGTCGTTGTGCGGGTGCACCGAGACGACCACGTGCTCGCGCCGGGACAGGCTGCGGCTCATCCACTCGATCTGGTCGGCGTAGACGTTGGGCGTGGAGCGCTCGACGGTCGCGGGCAGGTTGAGGATGATCTCGCGGCCCGGGCCGGGCTGCCAGACGTCCATGACGGCCTCGCAGACCTCCAGGGCGAAGTCCAGCTCGGTGTCGATGAAGATCTCGGGCGAGTACTCGTAGCCGAAGTACTCGGTCTCGCCCAGGTACTGCTCGGCGAAGCGCATGACGTGCCGGGTGCCCTGGACGGCGATGTCCTTGCAGGCCTCGCGGTCCACGCGGAAGACGACACGGCGGAAGGTGGGCGCGGTGGCGTTGTACAGGTGCACGGTGGCGCGCTTCGCCCCGACCAGGCTCTGCACGGTGCGCTCGATGAGGTCCTCACGGGCCTGGGTCAGCACCGAGATCTGCACGTCGTCGGGGATCGCGTCGCCCTCGATCAGGGACCGGACGAAGTCGAAGTCGGTCTGGCTGGCGGCCGGGAAACCTACCTCGATCTCCTTGTAGCCCATCCGCACCAGCAGCTCGAACATCTCGCGCTTGCGGGCGGGGTCCATCGGCTCGATCAGCGCCTGGTTGCCGTCGCGCAGGTCCGTGGACAGCCAGCGCGGGGCCTCGGTGATGCTCTTGGAGGGCCAGGTGCGGTCGGGCAGGTCCACCGGCGCGAAGGGCTTGTAGCGGTGGAAGGGCATGGGGCTGGGCTTTTGCTGCGGCACCATCTCGGTGGCTCCTCGGGTGGATCTGGCGCTTGGTCATGGTCGACCAGGACAAGCCGAAGTCCCGCGGCGAGGGAGCCGACCTTTTAACGACCCCCGCCGCGGCCGCTAAGGAGAAGCAGCTCGCGCAGCATAACGGTCCTCACGCTAGCAGACGGCCCGCCGGAACTGGTACCCGGTGTCCATATGTTGGGACGGGCGTCACATGACCTGGGGATCCTCCTCACTGAGGGCGCGCACGGCGGGATTCACCCCCTTACCGGTACCTCGACCTCAAGAGACCGGCGGGGTGTCTGTAACATTTTCGGTGAACCCTTCAGTGCTAGGGGGGTTGTTCCAGATCCCGTCGACGGGGCCCGGGGTGCGGCCAACACCCGGGGCCGCCGCCGGCAGCGCGGTCACCGCG
>NZ_QPFC01000670.1:0-2716 GCF_003427465.1 Nocardiopsis sp. TNDT3
GAGGAGGAGGGCGGGGTGATGAACTCGCTGGCCGAGTGCGGTGCGTCACTCATGGGGTGAACCTCCCGGGGATCGCTGACGGCGGTGTGGGTATCGTTGCAGACCAGGTGCGTCACCCATGCATTTGGAGGCCAGTTACGATGCCCGGTTCCGTCATCGTCGGTGGGGCACGGACCCCCACCGGCAGACTCCTCGGCTCCCTCGCCGGGTTCTCCGCCGCCGACCTCGGGGGCTTCGCGATCAAGGCCGCGCTGGAACGCGCCGGCATCACCGGCGAACAGGTCGGATACGTGGTCATGGGACAGGTGCTCCAGGCGGGCGCGGGCCAGATCCCGTCCCGCCAGGCCGCCGTCAAGGCGGGCATCCCCATGAACGTGCCGTCGGTGACGATCAACAAGGTCTGCCTGTCCGGCCTGGACGCGATCGCCCTCGCCGACCAGCTCATCTCCGCGGGCGAGTTCGACGTGGTGGTGGCCGGGGGCATGGAGTCCATGACCAACGCGCCGCACCTGCTGCCCAAGTCGCGCAAGGGCTACAAGTACGGGTCGGTCGAGGTCCTGGACGCGACCGCGCACGACGGCCTGACCGACGCCTTCGAGGGCGACTCCATGGGCGCCTCCACCGAGCGCCACAACGGCAAGCTCGGCATCGGGCGCGAGGAGCAGGACGCCTTCGCGGCCCGCTCCCACCAGCGCGCGGCCGCCGCGGCCGCCGCCGGGTACTTCGACGCCGAGATCGTCCCCGTCCAGATCCCGCAGCGCAAGGGCGACCCCGTCGTCTTCTCCGCCGACGAGGGCGTGCGGGCCGACACCACCGCCGAGAGCCTGGCCCGCCTGCGCCCCGCCTTCGACAGCGAGGGCACCATCACCGCGGGCTCCTCCTCGCAGATCTCCGACGGCGCCGCCGCGGTGGTCGTGATGAGCCGCGCCAAGGCGGAGGAACTGGGCGCCACGGTCCTGGCCGAGATCGGCGCGCACGGCAACGTCGCCGGTCCGGACAACTCGCTGCACTCCCAGCCCTCCAACGCCATCCGGCACGCGCTGGGCAAGGCGGGCCGCTCGGTCGAGGACCTGGACCTGATCGAGATCAACGAGGCCTTCGCCGCGGTGGGTCTCCAGTCCACCCGCGACCTGGGCGTCTCGGAGGACATCGTCAACGTCAACGGCGGCGCCATCGCGCTCGGTCACCCTATCGGCGCCTCCGGGGCCCGCATCGCCCTGCACCTGGTCCACGAGCTGCGCCGCCGCGGCGGCGGGTTCGGCGCGGCCGCCCTGTGCGGCGGCGGCGGCCAGGGCGACGCCCTGCTGTTCACGGTCCCCGCCGAGTAATCCAGCTGACGACGCCCGCCGAGCGGTGCCGCTGACGGTTCCCGCCCGGTAGTGCCGCCGCCCGGGGCGCCCATCGAGCGGTGCCGCGCCGGGCCCAGGGCCAGGCAGCCACGGCCGCCGGACTGCGGCCGACCCCCTCGTGGACGCCGTCCGCGGGCGCCGGGAGATCCCCGGACGCCCGCGTGGCGGACCGCGCGGGGGACCCGATCCGAAGACACTGTGACTCGAAGACACTGTGTACCCGGGAGAGCCCCGGGGACACGACGCACCTGACAGCCGCGGGGCGGGGGCCACGAGCCCTCGCCCCGTCCTGCTCCGCCCACACCGAGGAGTTCCATGGACACCCCCCGACTGGTCGAACGGGTCCGCGAGGGCGACCGCCGGGCACTGGCCCGCGCGATCACCCTGGTCGAGAACGGGGCCGCCGCCCTGCGCGAGATCATGGCGGGCCTGGCCCCGCACACCGGCCGTGCCCGGGTGGTGGGTTTCACCGGCTCCCCGGGGGTGGGCAAGTCCACCACCACCAACGCCGTCGTGCGCGCGGCCCGGGCGAAGGGGCTGACCGTCGCCGTGCTCGCCGTGGACCCGTCCTCGCCGTTCACCGGCGGCGCCCTGCTCGGCGACCGCGTGCGGATGCAGGAGCACGCCACCGATCCGGGGGTGTTCATCCGCTCCATGGCCAACCGCGGGCACCTGGGCGGGCTGTCCTGGGCCACGCCGCACGCCCTGCGGGTGCTCGACGCGGCCGGGTTCGACGTGATCCTGGTGGAGACGGTGGGCGTGGGCCAGGCCGAGGTGGAGATCGCCGGGCAGGCCGACACCACCGTGGTGCTGTGCGCCCCGGGCATGGGCGACTCGGTGCAGGCCGCCAAGGCGGGCGTGCTGGAGGTCGCCGACGTCTTCGCGATCAACAAGGCGGACCGGGAGGGCGCCAAGTCCACCCTGCGCGAGCTGCGCCAGATGATCGCCATGAAGGATCGCACCGACCAGGAGTGGAAGCCGCCGATCGTGATGACCGTCGCCTCCAGGGACGAGGGCGTCGACGAGCTGTGGGAGCGGATGGACCAGCACTTCGCCCACCTGGAGGCCAGCGGCGACCTGGCCCGTCGCCGTCGCGCCCGCGCCCGGGACGAGGTGCAGGCGATCGTGCTGGACCTGCTGCGCTCGCGGATGGGCGGGGCGGGCGACGACACCGGCCTGGACGCGCTGGCCGAGGACGTGGCGGAGGGGAGGAGGGACCCCTATGCCGCCGCTGACGTGGTGCTGAAGGAGTTGGGCACTGACCTGGGGTGAGGCTGGTGCTGGTGCTGGTGCTGGTGCTGGTGCCGGTGCCGGTGCCTGTGGTGATGTCAGTGGCGGCCGTGTTTTCCGCAGGTGGTCGGGTTTTC
>NZ_QPFC01000671.1:0-5663 GCF_003427465.1 Nocardiopsis sp. TNDT3
GGCCCGTGAGGCGTGCGCCTCACGGGCCCCCGCCTTTGGCGGCCGCGCCCCTAGCCCTCGCGCCAGGGACGCGCCTTCGCGGAGGGCCGCGCCCGCCGGTAGCCCCCGGCGGCGGACGGCGCGTCGGCTCCGGGCGCCCCGGTCCCCGGAGAACCGGGCGGCGGGGAGAACGACCAGCTGCGGATCACGGCGAACACCAGCGCGAGCATCACCCCGAAGAGGTACGCGTTGTGCATGATGTGGTTCGTGAGCACGATGTCGCCGCCGGGCATGTAGCCGATCATCCCGATCAGCGCGGCCAGGTAGCCGAGCGCGAAGGCCGCCGCCCCCGAGGTGCGGCGGCTGCCCCACGCGCACAGGCGGCACGCGGCGTACAGCAGCACCAGGAAGGCCAGCAGTCCGACCGCGCTCACGGCCTGGACCGTCGCTCCCCCGCCCCAGTAGCGGGTCAGCCAGCCCGCGCCGGTGGTGCCGAGCATGCTCGCCGCGGCGCCGAGCAGCAGCAGGACCACGAGGGTCGTCCCGGTCAGCACCGGCGACAGGAACCCGGCGGAGGACTCGCCCTCGGCGGGCACTGCGGTCTCAGGTGTGGTGGTCACAGCGACGAGGGTAGACGCTCGCTCCCACCGGTCGCGGTCACAGCCCCGCGAACAGGTCGGTCTCGTACTCCCCGTGCTGGATGCGCGGCGTCGGCCCCACCAGCAGGGTGAAGTACTCCACGGCGTCGATCTCCTGGGCGATGTCGTTGGACAGGGCGAAGCGCTCGCCCTCCACCGTGATCTGCGTGGCGTGGGCGCGCATCGCGAGCGCCTTGGCCGCCCAGTGGTCGGTGGCGTCCACGCGGGTGGTCACCGCCGTCTCGGGGGTGCCCCGGGCGATGTCGGACACCCGGGCGGGCGGGGTGAAGGAGCCGGACTCCTCACGCAGCCGCGCGATGGACTCCTCGATGCGCGAGACCGGCTGGGCGATCGCGTAGAGCTTGCGTACCTGCCAGGGCGTGCCGGGCATGGCCCGCTCCCCCGCCCGGAGGAAGGCCCGACGCGCGACCCTGTGCGCCTGGATGTGGTCGGGGTGCCCGTAGCCGCCGTGCTCGTCGTAGCTGACCAGCACGTGCGGGCGGACCTCGCGGATGACCTGCGCCAGGAGCGTGGCGGCCTCCTCCACGTCCGCGCCCCAGAACGCCCGGGGGTGCTCGTTGGTCGGCGCGCCCATCATCCCCGAGTCCCGGTAGCGGCCGGGGCCGCCCAGGAAACGGTGGTCGCGCACGCCGAGCGCCAGACAGGCCTTGTCCAGCTCGCCGATCCGGTGCTCGCCGAGGGTGCCCTCGCGGTCGGAGGTCAGGTGCGCGAGGTCGTCGGGGATGACCTCGCCCTCCTCCCCCAGCGTGCAGGTCACCAGGGTCACACCGGCTCCCTCGGCCGCGTACTTGGCCAGGGTGGCTCCGGTGACGATGCTCTCGTCGTCGGGGTGCGCGTGCACCATCATCAGTCGCCTGTCAGTCACGTAGCGAACGATACCGGTCGCATCCGCCCGCCACCTCCCGCGTCGCACGCCTCACGGGGGCGTCGGGCCGCCGTCCGGCTCCCCGTGCGGGTGCGGCATGGGACACAATCGGCCTATGAGCTTTCCTCGCCAACAGGCCCGCACGCAGCGCTTCTCGATCGGTGTCCCCCGCGCGTTCCAGATCTCACCGGACGGACGGCGCGTCGCCTTCCTCCGGGGGCGCGACGGGGTGGACAAGGCCACCTGCCTGTGGGTGCACGACACGGAAGGGGCGGGAACGGACACGGTGGTCGCCGACCCCCGCTCCCTGGGCGCCGACGACGAGAACCTTCCGCCCGAGGAGCGGGCCCGCCGCGAGCGGCTGCGCGAGAGCGGCGGCGGGATCGTGTCGTACTCGGTGGACGAGGCGTTCACCCGCGCGGTGTTCACCCTGTCCGGACGGCTGTTCTACGTGGACCTGGTCGGCGACGACACCGCTCCGCGCGAACTGCCCGCCGCCACCCCCGTCGTGGACCCGCGCATCAGCCCGGCGGGTGACCGGGTCGCCTACGTCAGCGGCGGCGCGGTGCGCGTCCTGGACATCGCCGCCGCCGAACCGGACCACGGCGACCGCCCGGTGGTCGAACCGGACGGCCCCGACGTCACGTGGGGCCTGGCCGAGCTGGTGGCCGCCGAGGAGATGGGGCGCTACCGGGGCTTCTGGTGGGCTCCGGACGGCTCCGCGCTCGCCGTCGCGCGCGTGGACGAGTCCGGGGTGAACACCTGGTACGTCTCCGACCCCGGCAACCCCGCCCAGGAGCCGACGGCCCTGCGCTACCCGCCCGCGGGCGGCGCCAACGCCGACGTGCGCCTGGCCGTGTTCCGGGTCGGCCCGCGCGGGGACGGGCGGCCCGAACCGGTCTGGGTCGAGTGGGACCGCGAGGCCCTGCCCTATCTGGCCACGGTCGGGTGGACGACCGGGCCGGACGGCACACCGACCGTGGTGTTCACCGCGCAGAGCCGCGACCAGCGCACGCTGACCCTGTTCAGCGCCGATCCCGCGACCGGCCTGGTGGTGGAGTCGCGCACCGAGTCCGACGGCGTGTGGGTCGAGCTGATGCCGGGCGTGCCCGCCTTCACCGGTGCGGGCGACCTGGTGTGGATCGGCCGCGAGGCCGGGGGCGAGCGCCGGGTCTACGTCGGCGACGCCCCGGTCAGCCCCCCGGACGTGTACGTGCGCGGCGTGGTGGACGTGGACGGCGACCGGCTCCTGTACTCGGGGTCGCCCGCCGGGAGCCCCGGGGACGTGTCGCTGTGGCTGGTCGAGCTGGGCACGGGCCTGGCCGCGCCGGTGGAGGTGCCCGGGCACGGGTGCAGCAGGTCCGCGGACTCGGGCGCGCACAGCGGTCTGCGCTCGGGGCGGCTGCGCGGTGACACGCTGGTGGTGCAGCACCGGTCGATGGACTTCCCGGGCGCGCACACGGTGGTGCTGCGCGGCGCCGGTACCGAGACGCGCCGGTCCTGCTCGGAGATCGAGAGCCTGGCCGAGGCCCCGGACCTGCCGGAGCCGCGCGTGGAGTTCTGGCGCGCCGGTGAGCGCCGTATCCCGAGCGCCCTGGTGCTGCCGTCCTGGTACCGGGAGGGGCTGCGTCCGCTGCCGGTGCTGATGGCGCCCTACGGCGGCCCGCACGCCCAGCGGGTGCTCAACGCGCGCGGGGCGTACCTGACCGCCCAGTGGTACGCCGAACAGGGGTTCGCGGTGCTGATCGCGGACGGCCGGGGCACCCCGGGCCTCGGGGTGGAGTGGGAGCAGAGCGTCCACCTCGACCTGGCCGCGCCGGTCCTGGAGGACCAGGTGGCGGCGCTGGAGGACGCGGCGGAGCGGTTCGACTTCCTGGACGTGTCGCGGGTGGGCATCCACGGCTGGTCGTTCGGCGGCTACCTGGCGGCGCTGGCGGTGCTGCGCCGCCCGGACGTGTTCCACGCGGCGGTGGCGGGCGCGCCGGTCATCGACTGGGAGCTGTACGACACCCACTACACCGAGCGCTACCTGGGCACCCCCGGGGACGAGCCGGAGGCCTACGGGCGCAGCTCGCTCCTGGCGGAGGCGGCCAAGCTGGAGCGCCCGCTGATGATGATCCACGGACTGGCGGACGACAACGTGGCCTTCGCGCACACGCAGCGGATGTCGTCGGCGCTGATGGCGGCGGGGCGCCCGCACACGGTGCTGCCGCTGTCGGGGGTGACGCACTCGCCCTCGGACCCGACGGTCGCGGAGAACCTGATGCTGCTCCAGGTGGAGTTCCTCAAGGAGAACCTGCGCGGCGAGGGGTAGCGCCCGTCCCGCCCCGGTGCCGCGCGCGAGGGCACGGCACCGGGGCGGGTTCGGCGGTGCTGCCGCCCCCGGAACCCCTCCCGGGGTCCTCACGGGCGCCCGCGTGCGGGGCGGCGCTCAGCCGGTCCCGGTCTGCGGGGCCGCCTCCTCGCGGCTGGCGGCGATCTCCGACTCCTCGGGGACCTCGACCTCCACGGGTCCGTTGAACTGGAGGAAGCCGACGGTCGTGGAGTACCCGGTCATGAAGGCGCCGTTGATGCCCTCCTCCTCCGCGGACTCGTAGGTCTGGAAGTGCTGCGGGTAGCCGTCCTCGCCGATCCACAGGTCGAAGGTGAGCTCCGCCTCCTGCTGGCCCGGGGCCAGGGCCGCCTCCCCGACGTAGGTTCCGGTGTAGTGGTGCCCCGTGCGCCCGGCCAGGTCCATGCCCTCGGTCATGTCCTGGGGGTAGTCGGTGACGGGGGGCGCCGACTCCCCCTGGTAGCTGACCCGGCTCCCCTCGCCGAGGACGGCCCGGAGGGACTCCACGGTGGTCGTCCAGCCCGCCCGGGGCCCCTCCTCCAGTTCCTCCGGCGCGGGGCGGTAGTACGCGCCCTCGACCACCCCGACCAGGTTGGAGTCCGTGCGGGCCAGGACGTCGTCGGGCCCCTCGCCGATCTCCAGGGTGACGTAGGTGGCCGGTCCCGCGTAGAGGCTCTGGAAGTACCTGGGTTCGGGGTCCTCGGTGTAGGAGTAGCTGGTCGTGCCCCCCGTGCCCATCTCGGCGTCCCTCGTCGCGGAGTAGGCCGTGAAGCTCGACGCGCCCAGGGCCAGCTCGACGGCCTCGCCCACCACCGCCTCCACGTTCTCGGGGTCGGCCAGCACGGCGGGTTCCCCGGTGTCCGCCGCGCCCCCGCCGGTGCCCGTGTCGTCTCCGGTCTCGGTTCCCCCGTCGGCGGCTCCCCCGCCCGCGGTCTCCTGGCCGTCCTCGGGGCGCACGACCAGCCAGGTCGCGACCAGCGCGGCGGCCAGGACGGCCGCGGTGGCCGCGAGCAGCGGCGTCCGGCCGGACCGGCGGACCCGGCCGGACCGGCGCACCCGGCGGGGCGTGGGAGCCTCCACGCCCCGCCACTCGGTGGCGAGCAGGCCGGGGACGACCTCGGTGACCGGGTCGCCCTGGAGCGGCTGGACCCGGGTGGCGTTCCAGCCGGAGGTGAGCTCGGTGACCACCTCGGCCGCCGTGGGCCTGCGCCCGGGGTCCTTGTCGAACGCCCGCCGCACCGGGTCCAGGAGTTCGGGCGGCACCCCGTCCAGATCCGGCTCGCCGTTGCGGACCCGGTGGGAGACCACCTCGGCGGACTCCCGGCCGAAGGGGTCGCGGCCGGTGGCGGCGAAGGCGACCAGGCCCGCCCAGGCGAACATGTCGGAGCGGTCGCTGGCGGCCCGCCCCTCGTACTGCTCCGGCGCCACCCACCCCGGGGTGCCGAACAGGCCGCCGGTGCGGGTGAGCGCGGTGCCCTCCACCGCGCGGGCGATCCCGAAGTCGAGCACCTTCGGGCCGCTCGGGGCCAGGATGACGTTGCCGGGCTTGAGGTCGCGGTGCACCACGTCCGCCGCGTGGATCGCGGTGAGCGCCTCGGCGAGGCCGACGGCCAGGGCCAGCAGGACGCCCCCGGAGAGCGGCCCGTGCCGCCGCACGTGCTGGCGCAGGGTCAGCCCGGGCACGTACTCGGTGGCCAGCCACGGCGTGTCGGCCCGCGTGTCGGCGTCCAGGAACGCGGGCGCGCAGGCGGCGCGCACCCGCCTGACCATCTCCACCTCGCGGGCGAACCGGGCCCTGAACTCGGGGTCGGCGGCGAAGTGGGCGTGG
>NZ_QPFC01000672.1:0-4564 GCF_003427465.1 Nocardiopsis sp. TNDT3
TTCCAGGGCGGGGGGAGCGTGCCCGGGACGGGGCGCGTTGTTACCCACTGGTACTACCGACTGGTAGCTTTGCTCTGTTGCGGTGGCCGTACGGCCGCACCCGGACACGGACAGCGAGGAAACAGGCAGTGCACGAGGGCGTCCTCATCCGGCCCCGACCCGTTCCCCGGGCAGGCTTCCGGATCTTCCTGCTGCACCACGCGGGCGGATCCTCCCTGGGCTACCGGCCCTGGGTGCGCCACTTCCCGGCCGACTGGGAGGTGTGCCTGGTGGAGGCGCCCGGACGCGGCCGGACGGCGGCGGAGGAGCCCTTCCGCGACGCCGGAGAACTCGCCCGCCACCTGCGCGCGCACCTGGCCCCCGAACTGGACCGCCCCTTCGGGTTCTTCGGCCACAGCATGGGCGCGCTCCTGGCGCACGAACTGACCGCCCTGCTGGCCGCCGACGGCCCCGCCGACCCCGCCTGGCTCGGGGTGTCGGCGTGGAGTCCGGCCCCGGGGCCCGAACACGACGATCCCCGGCACCTGCTGTCCTCCGAGCGGCTGCGTCGGAGCATCGCCCGCATGGGCGGGACCGCCGTCGGTTCCCTGGACGACCCCGAGCAGTGGAAGCTCGTGGAGCCGCTGATCCGCGCCGACCTCGAACTCGTCGACACCTGGCGCCCGGATCCGGACGCCCCGCCGCTGCGGACGCCGCTGTCGGTCTTCGGTGGCCGGGACGACCCCGGCGTCACGCCCGAGCGCCTCGCCGCCTGGGACGGCCGCGCCTCGGGGCCGGTGGAGCGCCACATCCTGCCCGGCGAGCACTTCTACTTCGTCGGCCGGACCGGCGACGTGGTCGCCCGGATCGTCAAGGACGTCCAGGCCGCCCTGCCCCAGGAGGTCTAGACACGCTGTCCCGCGGCGTGCGTCGCCGGTTCAGCCCCGGAACTCCTCGGTGTTCCACGTCCGCCAGACGCTGCGCGTGTCGGGTACCCCGGGGCGGTCGAGGAGCCAGAGGACGTAGGCGGCGTGGCGGCGCGCCCACGGATGGTCCGACCCGGCGGCCGCCGTCAGCCTGGCGCGCAGGTCCTCACCGTCCAGGACGCGGGCCACCCGCACGTACTCGCGGTCCTTGCAGCGGTAACGCCGCCGGACGACGGTCTCGACCAGGTCGCTGAGCCTGGCCCTGACCGCCTCGTCGTGCCCGGCCACCGCCACGTCGCGCACGAGGCGCTCCTTCGTGCCCCACTTCTTGGCGTGCCGGGTCCACTCCCGCGGGTACTTCGCCTCCCACTCCAGGTAGAGCAGCGCGTACGGGAGGCCGGGCCATGCCCGGACGTCCCCCCGGGGACGGTTCCACAACGCATCGGGCAGCAAGTACCCCTGGGACTCCTGGACCGGCGCGTAGGCCTTGAGGTACTCCGCCTTCCGGTGCCCCTCCCGGTCCCCGGGGACCGGGGTCCGCAACCACTCGTTGAACCGGGTGACGGCCGCCCTGACGTTCTCCCGGGCCTCAGCGAGGCGGAGCAGGGCCGCGGCGCGTTCGGCGGGATCGTCCGCCGTCAGTCCGTACGCCCAGCCCAACCGCGCGTCCCACGCACGGCCGTCATCGCCGCCCGTTCCCGAGCCCGGTCGCCCCGCCACCCGTTCCACCCCTCTCCCCAGCTCCTGCCGGGGCGGCGCGGAACCCGTCACGCCGCCCCGGTCCGGTGCGTCAGCTCCCGGACGCGATGACGTAGCCGGGCCCGTCCGCCGCCAACTCCACCCGCTCCGAACCCTCCAGGACCACCCGAGCCCCGCCGCCCCGGGCGAGCACCTCCAGACCCGAGACGTCCAGGTCGGCCAGGGCCGCGGACAGCCCCCCGTGCGGTCCGTCGGCCAGGTGCACCAGCACCACCCGGCCTTCGAGCGAGCGCAGGAACGTCATGTGGTGCGGCCCCGCGTCCAACCAGCGCAGGCCGCCGGTCTGGAGCGCGGGCAGCTCCCGGCGCAGGGCCAGCAGCCGGGTGTGCGCCTCCATCGTCCCTGTGTCCCACGCCTCGGGCCGGTGCCAGGGCATGGGCCTGCGGGCGTTCTCCCCGTCCACGCCCTCCATGCCGATCTCGTCGCCCGCGAACACGAACGGCACGCCGGGCAGGGTCACCTGCGCCGCCACCCCGACCTCGTGCCGGCCGGCGTCGCCGCCCACCACGGTCCGAAAGCGCGTCGAGTCGTGCGTGCTCAGCGCGTTCACGCTGTGCGTCAGCACCCGCCAGGGCAGCCCGGCGTTGGTCGCGCGCATCGCCCGCACCGCCTGTTCGGCGCCGCCGCGCGGCAGCGGCGAGTCCGTGCGCAGGTAGCGCACGTGCTCGGGCGCGGTGTTCAGCCAGGTCCACACCGGCCGGGTGAACCCGGCGTAGTTCATCACCCCGTGCCACCCGTCGTGGTGGGTGTCGGGGCCCGCGTCGTGGAAGTGCTCGGCCAGCAGCCACGAACCGTCGCCGCCCCGCCGGTCGTCCACCTCGCGCATCCGTGCCGCGATCTCCCCGGAGACCTCGCGGTTGAGGTCCTGCGCGCCGTTGCGCCCGGTCATGTTGGCCACGTCGACGCGCCATCCGTCCAGCGCGTCCGGCCCGGTCAGCCAGCCCACGAGCACCGAGTCGTCGGCGCCGTAGACCCTGCGCCGCAGTTCGGCCGAGGAGTAGTCCAGCTTGGGCAGGCTGGGCACACCCAGCCAGCCCACGTAGCCGTCCGGGTGGTCGGTGAAGTGGTAGAACCCCGCCTCGGCGGAGTCCGCGTCGGCCCGAGCCGCCAGGAACCACTCGTGGGCGTCCCCGGTGTGGTTGGTGGTCAGGTCGCCCATCACCCGCATGCCGCGCTCGTGCGCGGCCCGCGCCAGCTCCCGCAGGGCCCGGTCCCCGCCCAGCAGCGGGTCCACCTCGGAGAAGGTGGCCGCGTCGTAGCGGTGCGTGGAGCGCGCCGGGAAGACGGGGGTCAGGTAGACCACCTCCACGCCCAGCGCGGCCAGGTGGTCCAGGCGGCGGCGGACCCCGTCGAGCGTGCCGCCGAAGTACTCGCGGGTCGCGGTCAGCCCGAAGGCGGAGGGCTCGTCGTCCCAGGAGCGGGGCAGCGCCCAGTCGGGGTGCTCGGCCGGGGGCTCGACGGAGTCGTCGTCGCGGGCGAAGCGGTCCGGGAAGATCTGGTAGACGCTCGTGCCCGGAACCCACGCGGGCGGCGGGGGACCGTCGATCAGCCGGAAGTCCGCCGCGTCGGTCACCTCGTGTCCGTGGACGCCCTCCTGGTTGAGCCAGGTGTACTCGGTGCCGCGCACGATCGCGAACCGGTAGTTGGTCACCACCGGGCGCAGCGGCACACTCGCCTCGAACCAGACGGCGCCGTCCGAGGCGTGCGTCCTCTCCGCCCGGAAGGTGACGCCCTCGCCGTCCTCCACCACGCGGGCGTACACCGCGTCCGCGCCTCCGGGCACGCGCACGCGCAGTCGCGCCCGGCCCTCCCCGACGCTGACGTGGTCGGGGGATCCGTCGTGGTGGGGGTCGCGGACGAACTTCATGGGGCGGCTCCTGGGCTGCGGGGTGCTGACACGTGAGCGGACCCCGCCGCGTGGGCGGCGGGGTCCGGTCCGGACTGGTCAGTATCGCAACGGGAGTCGGGCGTCGCGAATCCTTTAAGCACCAGCCCGGGTCTTGTGGCGCATGGTGCCGTCCCGCGCATGAGGCCCCAGGGGGTCGGGGGCGGCTCCGCGGGCGTCGTAGGCGGGTCGGCGGGTGCGTTTCGGGGCCGTCCGTCTGGGAGCGCTCCCAGACGTGCTGGTCACCTTAACGGCCGCGATACGCGGTGTAAAGGGGTCGTGACGGACCGGTTCGGGTCCTGTTCGCGGGGCTCGGCGTCCGCGGACACGGACGGGTCGGCGGACGGGGGTGCGCCCCTCCGGCCGGATGCCGAGTCTGTTGCCCTTCCCCCCTGTCGTGGTGGTTTGTCCCGGGTTACGGTGGTGACATGAGCCTTGAGTTGCCGACCGACCGACTCCTCATCCGGGAGTGGCAGCTGGACGACGCCGAGGAGGCCCTGCGCATCTACGGGGCCGACGAGGTCGCGCACTGGCTGACGCCGGAATGGCATCCGGTGCACGACACCGACGCGATGCGCCTGGTTCTGCACGCCTGGGTCGAGGCGGGGCCCAACCTGATTCCGCCCGCGGGGCGTTGGGCCATCGTCCGCGAGGAGGACGGCCAGCTCGTGGGAGGGCTCTCGCTCAAGCTCCTGCCGCCCTTCGAGGAGGACTTCGAACTGTCCTGGGTGCTGCGTCCCGACGTGTGGGGCCAGGGGTACGCCACCGAGGCCAGCCAGGCCATCATCGCGTGGGCGTTCAAACAGGGCATCGAGGAGGTCTTCGCGGTCGCGCGTCCCAACAACGAGCGGGCGATGGCCGTGGCGCGCAGACTGGGCATGGAGTGGGTCGGCGAGACCGAGAAGTACTACGACATGCGCCTCCAGGTCTTTCGCCTGCGCCCGAGCTGAACCGGGCGAACGGCCCGCCGCCGGCCCCCGTGGGGCGGCGGACGCCGCCCGCTCCGGACACGTGC
>NZ_QPFC01000673.1:0-3565 GCF_003427465.1 Nocardiopsis sp. TNDT3
CCCGGCGCCGGGCCGAGGCCGACCTGGAGGGCCACTACGAGCCCCCGCCACCGCCGCCCCTGCTCCAGGGCGACCGGGTGGGCATCGCCGCCTGGCTGTGCCTGCTGGGCGCGCCGGTACTGGTGTTCGGGGCCGCGTTCGTCGGCGTCTCCCTGCCCAACTGGCTGATGTTCGCCGCGGTGCTGGCCTTCCTGGTCAGCTTCGTCGTGCTCATCCTGCGCATGACCGACTCCCGCCCGCCCGGAGACGGCGGGCCCGACAACGGGGCGGTGGTCTGACCCCTGGGCTTCGACTTCCCCCTCTGGCGCGCCTTCGCCGTCTTCCGCGCAGCGTCCCTGGTCTACGCCCTGTTCCTCCTCGTCCAGCACCACGAGCACCTGACCCGGCCCTGGCTGGCCTGGACGGTGCTGGCGGTCATGGTCGTGTGGACGGCGTTCACCACCCGCGCCTACGCCCGCCCGCACCTGCGCGACTGGCGCGTGCTCACCGCCGACCTCGCGGTGGCCTTCGCGTGCCTGTTCGCCACCGCCCTGGCGGCCACGCCGTTCTACCTCACCCAGGCCCCGCCGCTGAGCGGCTACTGGTTCGCGGGCACCGCGCTGGCGGCCAGCGTCATCTGGGGCGGGCGCGCCGCCGCGGCCGTCGCCGTGCTCTACGGTCTCGCCGACCTCACCCTGCGCACGGTCATGGACGCCGCCGTGACCGCGGCGACCGCCCGCGGCGTGGTCCTGCTGCTCCTGGCCGGTCTGGCGGTCGGATACATGTCCTGGATGTCGGAGCGGGCCGAACGGCGGTTCGCGCAGGCGGTCGCGCTGGAGGCGCGCACCCGCGAGCGCGAGCAGCTGGCCCGCTCGATCCACGACTCGGTGCTCCAGGTGCTGTCCCTGGTGAGCAGGCGCGGCGCCGAGGCCGGGGGAGAGGCCGCCGAACTGGGCCGGATGGCCGGTGAGCAGGAGGCGCGCCTGCGCGCGCTGGTCGCGATCGGATCGTCGGAGGACGCCTCCGGCGGGACGGACGGGATGAACGGGACCGGCGGGGCGGCGCCGCCTCCCGCGGGGCGCACTGCCGCGGCAGGAACCGGGGACGCGGTGGACCTGCGCGAGCCGCTGCGCCGCGCCGAGTCGGCCCGCGTGTCGGTGTCCGCGCCCGCCACGCCCGTCGTCCTGCCCGCGCACACCGCCGCCGAACTCGCCGCCGCCGTGCTCGCCGCCCTGGACAACGTGGAGCGGCACTGCCCCGAGGGCACGCGCGCCTGGGTGCTGGTGGAGGACGAGGACGACGCGGTGACCGTGTCCGTGCGCGACGAGGGCCCCGGCATCGAGCCCGGCCGCCTGGAGCGGGCCCGCTCCGAGGGCCGCATCGGCGTGGCCCAGTCCGTGCGGGGCCGTGTGCGCGACCTGGGCGGCACCGTCGAGTACGTGTCGGTCCCCGGCCAGGGCACCGAGGTGGAGATGCGGGTCCCGCGCCGCTGAGGGCCCCGCACGGCTCACCGCCGCGGAGCCCGGCCCGGTCCCCGCTCCTCCTCCTGGTGGGAGAACCGCTGCTCCCGCCACGGGTCGCCCCGGTTGTGGTAGCCGCGCTCCTCCCAGAAACCGCGGCGGTCCGCGGTCATGTACTCCACCGCGCGCAGCCACTTCACGCTCTTCCACCCGTACAGGTGCGGCACCACCAGGCGCAGCGGCGCGCCGTGGTCGGGAGCCAGGGGCTCTCCGTCGCGGTGGGTCGCCAGCAGCACCCCCTCCGCCAGGAAGTCGTCCATGCGCAGGTTCGCGCCGTACCCGTACTCGCCCCACGCCATCACGTGCGTGGCCTCCGGCGCGGGCGGGGCCGCCGCCACCAGGTCCGTGGCGAGAACCCCGCGCCAGGGCACGTCCGGGACGCTGAACCGCATCACGCAGTGGAAGTCGCTCACCGAGTCCGTGCGCGGCAGCCGCGCGAACTCCTCCCACGTCCAGCGGTACGCCCCCAGGTCCTCGGTCGCCCCCGTGACCCGCAGGTCCCACCGCTGCGGGCGGAAGGCGGGCACCGGTCCGTAGTGCAGCGGCTTGTGCTCGTGGCGCACCGCCTGCCCGGGAGGCATCCGGGGCCGGGCCCCGCCCGTGTCGGCCTCGTCCGTTCCCTCGGACACTTCCGTCCCCCTGCTCGTCTTGGGCTCCCGCGGCGCGCCCGGCCGGCTGGCCGGCACGAACGCCTTCCCCGTGGGGAGAACGTGCGTGCGGCCATCCTGTCAGGCGCCGACGAGAGACAGGTCACTCACCCCGGGTGTGCGGACACGCGGCGACCGTGCGCTATAGTTCCAGCCATGCAGCGGAACTTCTGGCGCTTTTATGGCTACCGGCCCGACACCCCGGTCGCCTGTAGAGCGCTGCGCTGACACAGACGACTTGAGCCCCGGGCCGGTAGAGCCCGGGGCTTTTCTCGTTCCGGGCGCCGGTCGGCTCGTCCACCCAACCGACAAGCAGCTAGGGACAACGCACATGGTCATCGTGATGGCGCCGGACGCCACCCCCGAGAACATCGACGATCTGGTCGAGCTGGTCTCCTCCGCCGGAGGCGAGGCCTACGTGACGCGCGGGGTGAGCCGCACGATCATCGGCCTCGTCGGTGACGTCGAGCGCTTCCAGGACCTGGGCCTGGCCGCCAAGCCGGGCGTCAGCGACGTCCTGCGCATCTCCGTCCCCTACAAGCTCGTCAGCCGCGAGAACCACGACAGCCGCACGGTCGTCAGCGTGCGCGGAGTGCCCATCGGCGGCGACAACGTCACCGTCATCGCCGGTCCCTGCGCCGTCGAGACCCCCGAGCAGACCCTGGCCGCGGCCCGGATGGCGCTGGAGGCGGGGGCGTCCCTGCTGCGCGGCGGCGCCTACAAGCCCCGCACCTCCCCCTACGCCTTCCAGGGCCTGGGCGAGGAGGGCCTGAGGATCCTCGCCGACGTGCGCGAGGAGACCGGCCTTCCCATCGTCACCGAGGTCGTGGACGCCGCCGACGTGGAGCTGGTCGCCTCCTACGCGGACATGCTCCAGGTCGGCACCCGCAACATGCAGAACTTCGCCCTCCTCCAGGCGGTGGGGGACGCGGGCAAACCGGTCCTGCTCAAGCGCGGCATGAGCGCCACCATCGAGGAGTGGCTGATGGCCGCCGAGTACATCGCCCAGCGCGGCAACCTCGACATCGTCCTGTGCGAGCGCGGCATCCGCACCTTCGAGAAGGCCACCCGCAACACCCTGGACATCAGCGCGGTCCCGGTCGCCCAGAACCTGTCCCACCTGCCGGTGATCGTCGACCCGTCCCACTCGGGCGGCAAGCGCGAGCTGGTGCTGCCGCTCTCGCGCGCGGCCGTGGCGGTCGGCGCGGACGGCGTCATCGTCGACGTGCACCCCCACCCGGAGAACGCCCTGTGCGACGGCCCGCAGGCCCTCCTGCACGAGGACCTGGCCGAGCTGCGCGACCTGGCGGGCACCCTGGCCGCCCTGACCGGCCGCACCCTGACCCCGGCGCCGGGCCGCGAACTGGCCGGTCTGTGAGACCGCGGGGCTGAACACGACGGCGCCCCCGCCCCCCCCCC
>NZ_QPFC01000674.1:0-4385 GCF_003427465.1 Nocardiopsis sp. TNDT3
GGGAGCCGCCCGTGACACCGGGGGGCGGTGTTGAGGGTGATGTCTTCCCTTCGTCAGGCGTCCTAACCATCCGCCGGTTCGGGCACGGGCGAGCCCGTCCGCCGCCGACGCGGGCCTCACCGGAAGCGCGGGCCCTCCTCCAGGCGCTCGCGCACGCCCGGCCACTCGTTGCGCAGCACCGAGTAGTACACGGCGTCCCGGCGGCGCCCGCCCGGCATGACGTTGTAGCTGCGCAGGACACCCTCCTCCGTGGCGCCGATGGAGCGCAGACCGCGCCGGGCCCGCTCGTTGAGCACGTCGGTCTTGAACTCGACCCGCTCGGCGCCCATCTCCTCGAAGGCGTGCCGCAGCAGCAGGTACTTGGACCAGTGGTTGACTCCCCGGCCCCGGAAGTCGCGCCCCAGCCAGGAGCTGCCGATCTCCAGCCGCAGGTCGGGCTCGGACATGTGCCCGTAGCTCATGCTGCCCGCGATGCGCCCGCTCGCCTTGTCGGTGACGGTGAACGTGGAGCGCTCTCCGCCGTCGCTGGCGGCCAGGTAGGAGTAGAAGAACCGGACGAAGCTCGCCTCGTCGTCCACACGGGCCACGAAGTGCGTCCAGATGTCGGAGTCCATGGCCTGTTCACGCCACCCCTCGCGATCCGTCTCCACCAGGGGGGTGAGCAGCACGTGCTCGTTCTCCAACCGGACACGCGACTGCTCGGACCACGACATGGGCACTCCTCCGGTGTACGGCGTTATGTCCGTTGCGGATTGTAGTGTCGCCCCTCGGGCCGCCCGTCGAGTGGGGTACCCCACACAGCCGACGCCCCGCCCGCCGCCCGTCCGCCGCCCGGGGACGCGCCGGGCCGCCCCGCGCGCGACGCCCGCCTGTCGGACCCGACCGGTAGTGTGCCCCCACCGACCGGCAATCCTGGAGGAACCGAGCGATGGCCGCCACCGACACCGTCCTCTCCCGGCGTGCGCTGGGCCGCGCCACCCTCGCCCGCCAGTTCCTCCTGCGGCGCGTGGACCGGCCGGTGACCGAGGTCGTCTCCCACCTGGTCGGCCTCCAGGCGCAGACCACGCACACCTGGTACGTCGGACTCCAGAACCGGATCGAGGACCCCTCCCCCGAGGATGTCGGCCGCCAGCTCACCGACGGCGAACTCGTCCGCGCCACCCTCATGCGCGGCACCCTGCACCTGGTCACCCCCGAGGACTTCCGCGCGCTGCGCCCCACGGTCCAGCCCGTCATCGCCCGCGGCCTGGCGCACAGCGGCCACGGGAAGGCCCTCGCCGGGACCGACCTGGACGCCGTGGCGGACGCCGGGCGCGCCCTGCTGGTGAAGGAGCCGCTGACCCCCGGCGAGCTGGGCGCACGCCTGGCCGAGCGGTGGCCCGGGGTTCCCGGCGACGACCTGTCCTACGCGGCGCGCTCCCTGCTGCCCGTCGTCCAGATACCCCCGCGCGGGGTGTGGGGCTCCTCCGGACCGCCCGCGTTCGCGCCCGCCGACACCTGGACCGGGCTGGCCATGGACGCCGAGCCCGATCCGGAGGCGCTCGTGCTGCGCTACCTGGCCGCGTTCGGACCGGCCACCGTGAAGGACGTGCAGGCCTGGTCGGGGCTGACCCGGCTGCGCGCGGTGGTCGACCGCCTGCGCGAGCGCCTCGTGGTCCTGCGCGGCGAGGACGGCGCCGAGCTGTTCGACCTCCCCGACGCCCCGCGCCCCGGCCCGGACGTCCCGGCGCCGGTCCGCTTCCTCTACGACTTCGACAACGTGCTGCGCGGCCACGCCGACCGCGGCCGGATACTCTCCGGCGAGGACCTGAAGCGGCTCGCCTCCCGCAACGGGATGCCGCCCGCGACGGTGCTCGTGGACGGCGAGGTGCGCGGCTCCTGGAAGGTGGTCCGCGCCGGGGGGACGGCGGCCGTGGAGGTGACGCCGTTCCGGCCGATCGGGGCCGCCGACCGCGAGGAGGCGGAGGCCGAGGGGCTGCGGCTGCTGGCCTTCCTGGCACCGGAGCGCGACGCGCACGAGGTCCGGTTCGCGTCGCCCGCCTGACCGCCGCACGTCCCGGTGGACGCGGGCGGGTCCTCTCCGGCGGGATCCTTTCGGTGTCCGACATCGGCGCATGTGACCGGACCACGGACACTACGTGTGGGTATGGAAGGATTCACAGGTGACCGATGAGTTCCGTGCCGCGTTCCAACGCGTGCTCGACACCGCAGCCAGCCAGGCACCCGCGTTTCCGGCGGCCGTGCACGACGTGTTCCGGCTGTCCTCCCAGGTGCCCGTCGAAGAACTCGCCATCGCCATGGAGGCGCTGGCCCCGGTTCTGGGCGACAGTGAACCCGTCGCCGGGATCGCGGCCGACCTCGCCGTCCTGGCCGGCGCCCTCGTGGAGGCCGGAGCGCCCGCGGGACAGGTGGGGCTGGAGGTGCTGCGCCAGCTGGGAAGTTACGGTCAGGCCGCAGTGGCCTTCATGCACGCGTGGGACAAGACCGGCGGCGGACAGCTGCCCGCGCCCAACGACGTGTCGGCGGCCGACGAGCAGCGCGTCGAGGAGGTCCTCGGGGAGAACGCCCCGCTGGCCACCGTGGGCTGGTGGACGTCCCTGCGCTACGGGCTGGCCGCCAAGGCCATGCTGGGCGACCCCGGGGTGCGGGCGGCCGTGCGCGCCGACTCCAGCGCCCTGGAGGGGCTGACCCAGATCGTGCACGCGCTGTCCACGCAGCTCAGCGAGTTCGTCGAGGTGAACGAACTTCTGCGGATGGCGGAGGCGAGCACGCTCCTGGTGCTGGACCGGACCTCGCGCCGGGGCTTCCAGGTGCGCTTCGACGGGATCGGCGACAACTTCCAGCTGCACACGCTGCTCGCGGACGCGCTGATCGGCAAGGAGGGGCGGCTGGTGCCCGGCACCCGGCCCGACCCCCGATGGACCGCCGCCTGCCTGGACGCGCCGGTGGACCCGCTGGCGGACGTGGTGCGCGGCGAGTGGGACCTGGTCGGCGGCGACGGCACGTGGGTGGGCAACGAGGCCCTTCCCGGGGACATCCCGCTGGTCGACGGCACGCGGGTGCTGGTGCTGGAGCCGCAGTCGCTCAGCCACTCCTGGCGTGCGGGGCGCAGGCACCCGCACATCCCGGGGTCGCTGGAGGTGCTGGAGGAGCTGCGCCACGAGGACGCGGCCGCGTGGTGGACGCGGATCCACATGGCCGGTTCGGTGCGCCACCCGATGGCGCCGCCGATCGAGCACGACGAGACCGGGACCCACCGGACGCAGGCGCCCCGCCACTTCGGTGTGGCCGCGCACTTCGCCGAGGTGGACTCGGGTCCGATGTCGGCCTCCTTCCGGTCGCTGGAACCGGAGGCCGACGACGACCCGCTTCCCGGGGAGACCGGCGCCGCGGCCGCGGAACCGCAGTCCCCGCCGGACCCGTGGGAGACCCCGTCGCAGGACCGGGACGGGTCCCCGGGGACCGAAGCGCCCGAACCGCACCCGTGGGCCGCCGACCCGCTGCCCTCCCGCACGCGTGCGGAGCCGCCGGAGGCCCCCCTGGCCGGGGACCCGCTTTCGGACCCCTTCTCGGACCCGCTCTCGGGTCCGCGGGAGCCCTGGCGGTCCGGAGGAGCGGTGGAGGAACCGGACTCCTGGGGCACGGCGGAGCCGATGAGCGAGTGGCGCAGCCCCGAGCCGCTGGGCTTCCGGACCCCCACGGAGGCCGACGAGAGCACGGACCGGGCCCGGCCCTGGCCCCTGGCCGCTTCGGAGAACTCCTGGAGCGGCGCGGAGCCGATCAGCGAGTGGCGCAGCCCCGAGCCGCTGGACTCCCGGCCCCCCGCGGAACCCGAGGAGCACATGGGGCAGGCGGGCCGGACGGGCCCGGACCGGTCCTGGAACCCCGCGGCCCCGGAGGACCCGTTGGGCGCCTGGGGGCAGCCGGAGGCTCCGGAGAGCCGGGCGGCGGGCCCGGCCCGCCCCCTGGACGCGACGGATCCGGCGGAGGCGGAGGACACGGCGGACTCCGGGGGCCACGGCGACGACAAACGCCCCGGCGCCCGTCTGCTGCCGCCCATGCCGCCGGGCGTCTCGGACAGCTGGGCGTGGGCTCCGGGCTGGAAGTGGCCCGCGCCTCCCGGTTCGTCCGACTGAGCACGGCCCGCGGCGCCCGGCCGGGAAGGGCGTTTCCGGCCGCGGACCGGGTGACGGTCACGGGTCCGGGGTACGTGCTCGGGACCGCCGACCCGGGCCCCGTGCCGGTACCGCCGTATGACAGGTGTCATGCCGCGACACAGGCGGCTCTCACACCGACCCGGTGACTCCTGCGTCTGGGGGCGGGCCTCCCCGGTCGGCCAAGCTTGGGGGTATGACGACGTTGAACAGCGACCGCCCCGGCACCGA
>NZ_QPFC01000068.1:0-10493 GCF_003427465.1 Nocardiopsis sp. TNDT3
CAGCCGGCCCGCCTCGATCAGGGCCAGGATGTCGCGGAGGGCCTCGCGTCCGTCCACGGCCGGCTGGGTCACATGGGTGCGGATACCCGTCCCCGCGGGGTCCTGGACCACGACGGACAGGACGCGCGACGGGCCGCCCGCGAGTTCGACCGAATCCGGGATCTCGCCTCGGCCGGAGGCGTCGAGGACGGCGTCCACGCCTCCGGGGGAGAGGGCCCGTACGCGCTCGACCAGTCCGGCGCCGTAGGCGACCGGCTCCGCGCCGAACGAACGGATCCGCTCGTGGTTGCGCTCGCTCGCGGTACCGATGACGCGGGCCCCGCGGGCCACCGCCATCTGCACGGCGAACGTGCCCACGCCGCCGGCGGCGGCGTGGACGAGCAGGGTCTCGCCCTCGGCGACCCGGAGCTCGTTCAGCACCTCCCAGGCGGTGATGCCCGAACCGGCCAGCGTCCCGGCGACCTCCCAGGGCACCGAGGCCGGTTTGGCGACGAGTACCGTGGGGTCGGCCAGCGCCGATTGGGCGAAGGAGGGCGTGGCGGCGGCCCCCAGCACCTCGTCACCGACCCTCAGGTCGGCCACTCCCGTACCGACCTGGTCGACCACCCCGGCCACGTCGAAGCCGAGACCGAGCGGAAGGCGGGAGGGCGCCACCCGGCCCAGGTGGCCGTGCAGGATCTTCCAGTCGACCGGAGCGACACCGGCCGCCCGTACCGCGAGCCGTACCTGTCCGGGGCCCGCGGTGGGCGGCGGAACGTCGACCACGCGTAGGGACTCGATGCTGCCGTATTCGTGGAACTGCGCTGCGAGCGGCATCTGCTGGGCTCCAAGCTCGTGAAGGGGTGCTCGCGCGGTGGGCGTGCGGGGTCGGCCGGGGGCCTACCTTCCGCCGCCCGCGAGCCGGTACTGCAGCGCGCCGGAGGGGCAGCGCCGGATCACCTCGGCCAGGCGGTCGGCGGCGGCGCCGTCCGGCTGGATCCACGGGCGCCGCCGGGTGTCGAACACCTCGGGCAGGCCGTTGACGCACACGGCGGCGTGCTGACAGCGCTCCGCCTCGAAGGTGACCGTGATCGACTCCCCCTCGTACGCCTTCTTGCCGTGTCCGCCGCTCACTGCGGTCCCCTTCGCCCAGGCTTCACAGCCGCCCAATCTAGATGATGCATCAACTAGGTTGGGTATGCTATCCGCTCCAAGGGCATATGTCGAGAACGCGCGAACCCGCGACGGGCGGGCCCCTGCGCGGCTCCGCGCACCCTTCCCCGTCGCCGTGTCGACCACAGAACCCCGGGCCCGCGCTACCGTCGTCGACGCGACGGGGCGGAACCGCCGTCCGGGGCCGCCGGCCACCCGCGCGAACCGGAGCCGAAGGAGCCGACCGATGCTCAGCAGCGAGCTCGCCGAACTGGCGGGCGTCACCGTACGCACGTTGCGCCACTACCACCAGATCGGACTGCTGCCCGAGCCGCCCCGCTCGGCCGGGGGCTACCGGCGCTACGACGTGGGCCACCTCGTCCGGCTCCTGCGCATCACGAGGATGACCGCCCTCGGTGTACCGCTGTCCGCGCTGCCCGCGGTACTGGACGATCCGGCCGCCGCGGAGGAACTGCTCGACGAACTCGACCGCCGGGCTGCCGCCGAGGTCGAACGGCTCCTCGCCCGCCGCGCCAGCATCGCCGCGCTGCGCCGCAGCGGCGCCCCGCCCGACCTGCCGCCTGAGCTCTCGGCGCTGCGTTCCGCCCCCGACCCGGACATGCCCGAGGACATGGCCCGCTACGAGCACGAACAGCTCGTCCTGGTCGGACATCTGCTCGGCGGGGACGGTCCGGCGGGACTCGCCGCCCTGCTCGGCGAGGTGGACGACGGCACGGCCGCGCTCGCACCGCTGACGGAACGCTTCTACGCCCTGGGCCCCGACACCCCCGAGGAGGACGTGGCGGCACTGACCGACGATCTGGTCGCGCGCCTCGAACCGGTGGTGGCGCGCCTGGCCGGCCTGTTCCCGTCCGACGCGCGGGCCTCGACCCTGATGGACGAACTGAACGGACGGACCCTGCGACCCGTGCAGCACCGCGTCCTGCGCCGGGTCCAGCGGCGGCTGGCCCTGTCGGACGGGGTCTGACCGGGCTCCGGAGCGCTTGGCCGACGAGCGGGTGTGGCGCGGGTCACTCCCTCCGGCCTTGAGTGTGACGCGACGTCGGGGAGTGGACTCGGGCGTGCACGAACCCGTCGACCACGAGGAACCGCCATGACCGCTCCGCCCAAGCTGATCACCGTCGAGGAGTTCTTCGGCCCGCCCGTCCGCAGCCGGGCCCTTCTGTCACCCGACGGCACGAGGGTCGCCTACCTCGCTCCCTGGCGCGGTCGGCTCAACGTGTTCGTCCGCGACCCGGACTCGGACTGGACCGCCCCCGACCAGGTACACGAGGCCGACGCCCCGGGCGTCCGGCGCGTCACCTCCGACACCCGGCGCAACATCGACGCCTTCTTCTGGACCGCCGACGGCCGCTACCTGCTGTTCCAGCAGGACACCGACGGCGACGAGAACTGGCACCTGCACCGCGTGGACCCGAACCGGCCCGACGAGCCCGCGGTCGACCTGACCCCCTTCGAGGGCGTGCGGCTGCTCGGCGCGCAACTCCCACCGGACCGCCCGGGCACCGCTTTCGTGCAGCTCAACATGCGCCGTCCCGAACTGGCCGACCTGTTCGAGCTCGACCTGGAGACCGGCCGCCTGACCACCGCCGCGGAGAACCCCGGCGACGTCCTCTCCTGGCTGCGCACCCCGGACCGGCTGCTGGCGTTCACCATGGAGGAGGGAGGCGACCACGTGCTGTCGGAGCACACCGAGGGCGCACGGCGCACGATCGCGCGGTTCCCCGGCACCGACGCCCTCTTCGGCATCCTCCCGGCTGTGCTCACCCCGGACGGGAACGGACTGTGGATCGGTTCGTCGCGGGGTTCCGACCGCACCCGCCTGGTCCGGCTCGACCTGGAGACCGGCGAGCAGGCCGGCGTGGACAGCCACCCCGTGTTCGACCTGGACACCCCGCGCCCCGAGGCCGACCCGCGTTTCCCGTCCTCGCTGATCCTGCACCCGGGAACCGGGGACCTGCTCGGCGCCCGCTACCTCGGCACCCGTCAGGAGATCCACGCGCTCGACCCGCGCTTCGCCGAGGTCCTGCCGCGGCTGGCCGAGCTGTCCGACGGCGACCTGGCCCACGTCTCCTGCGACACCGCGGCGCGGCGCTGGGTGGTGGACTTCACCCACGACCGCGACCCCGGCGTCACCTGGTTCTACGACCACGCCACGGGACGGGCGCGCCGCCTCTTCCGGCCCTTCCCCCACCTGGACCCGGCCGAGTTGGCCCCGGTCACCCCGGTCACCGTCAGCGCCCGCGACGGCCTGGCCCTGCCCTGCCACCTCACCCTGCCGGTCGGGGTCGAACCGCGCGACCTGCCGACCGTGCTGCTGGTGCACGGCGGACCGTGGTACCGCGACAGCTGGTGCTACGACCCGGAGGTGCAACTCCTGGCCAACCGCGGTTACGCGGTGCTGCAGGTCGACTTCCGCGGCTCCACCGGCTACGGCAAGGCCCACACACAGGCCGCGATCGGCCAGTTCGCCGGGCGCATGCACGACGACCTGATCGACGCCCTCGACTGGGCGGTCGAACAGGGCTACACCGACCCGGACCGGGTGGCGGTCTACGGCTGCTCCTACGGCGGTTACGCGGCGCTGGTCGGAGCGGCGTTCACCCCGGACAGGTTCGCCGCCGCGGTCAGCTACACCGGAATGTCCGACCTGGTCGACCTCGTCGAGTCGGTCGTCCCGTTCGCCCGCCGTACCGTCGAGAACAGCTACCTGCGCTACATCGGGGACCCGGACGACCCCCGCCAGAGGGCCGACATGCTCGCCCGCTCGCCCATCAGCCGGGTCGACGACATCACCGCGCCGGTTCTGCTGATCCACGGCGCCAACGACGTCCGCGTCCACCGGCGCAACTCCGACCGGGTCTTCGACGCGCTCCGCTCCCGCGGCGCCGAGGTCGAGTACCTGCTGAACGAGACCGAGGGCCACTGGTTCACCAACCCGGACAGCAACATCGAGTTGTACGGGAGGCTGGAGCGCTTCCTGGCCCGCCACCTGGGCGGGCGGTCCGCGACCGGGTCCTGACCCGCGGCGACCTGCCGACGGCGTCCAGCCGCACGGACGCCCGAGGCCGCGGGGTGCGGACACGTGTACGCGTCGCGGCGGACCCGGGGGAGCCCCCTCCCTCGTGAACGGGTGGGCGCCGACCCGCTCCCGGGGCCGGGCGAGAGGCCGGTGGGAGCTGGGCCGGGCGCCCACCTGTTCGGTCGGGGGCGTGGTGACCGCGCGTCCCGAGGCGGCAGGGTGTGATCTGTCCGTCGTGCCCCGGGCCCGCGCGGTCGCTTGCGATGCTATTTGAAAACGATAATCGTTTTCTATAGAAACGCGAGTGTGCTGGGTCACTCGAAGAAGGGCTGTGGAGGGTACGGGGACGTCCGTTCCGGGGGGAACACCGAGGTCGGCAGGGTCCGCGCCCGCGGGCCGGTCGCGGTGTCCCCGCTCGGCGGGCCGTCCTGATCCCACACGGCTCGGCCCACCGGGGGGATCGCCGTTGTCATCGACCGTGACGCGCTTCCGCGCCGCGAGAGCCGACAGGGCCGCTTGGGAGGCGCCGACGTCCGGGGGGGGGGCGGCTTCGGCGGCCCGCCCAGGGCCTGCGCTTTTGCCGGTATGGCAAAACTCTTTGTCCGGAATCACGGGCGTCGGTGAGCATCGCCCCATGACACATGACGCTCAGGACCCCACCTCACCCAGCGCCGAGTTCTGGGAACCGCTGCACCGGTCGGCCGAGACCGTCACGGCGCCCCCGCCCAACGTCCGGCTCACCGAGCTGGTGCGCGACCTCGAACTGGCGCCGGGCCGCGCCTGCGATCTCGGCTCCGGCCGAGGCGGAGACGCCCGGTGGCTGGCCTCCCTGGGCTGGCACGTCACCGCGACCGAGGTCTCGGCCACGGCGGTCGCGCGCATCGCCGACATGGCCGCCGCGCAGGGCCTGGACCGCCTGCGCGCCGAGCGGCACGACCTGTCCCGTTCGCTGCCCGCCGGACCGTTCGACCTGGTCTACGCCTGCTACTTCCACAGCCCGGTGGCGTTCGGCCGGGAGGACGTCCTGCGCCGCGCCGCGCGGCAGGTGGCGGTCGGCGGACGCCTGATACTCGTCGACCACGCGTCCACCGCGCCCTGGTCCTGGCGCTTCGGGGACGAGGAGCCCACGTTCCCCACGCCGGAGGAGACCCTTGTCACACTGATGCTCGGGGACGGCTGGACCACCGAACGCTGCGAGAGCGCCGAACGGGTGGCCAACGGCCCCGACGGCACGACGGCCGGTGTCACGGACAACGTGATCGTGGTCCGCCGCCACTCCGCCTGACGGTCCCGCAATCCGTGGCGCCCGTGGGGAAACGGGCGTCCCGGATGGTTTGTCCCGCTTCTTCCGGAGTCGCGTTTTCGGGTTCCGTCCGGGGCCCGCGCCCTGGAGGGGGCGCCCGCGGGATGCCGTGGGCGCCCCCTCGGCCGTCACGCAGTGGAGTACGGGCTGGTGGTGGAGGCGCTGTAGCCTACCGGCATGAATCTGAAAATCATTATCAGAACCGTGGGGGTCGTGTCGGCTCTCGCCCTGACCGGGTGCGCGGCGGCACCCGCCTCCGGGACCGACTCCGCGGTTACAGCGGGCGAGGGCACGACCTCCTACCCCCTCAGCATCCAGAACTGCGACACCGAGGTGACCGTCGAGCGGGCCCCCGAGCGCGCGGTCTCGCTGAACCAGTCGGCCACCGAGATCATGGTCCAGCTCGGCCTCGCCGACCGCATGGCGGGCACCTCGTACGAGACCGACCCCGTTCCCAGCGACATCGCCGACGCCTACGAGAGCATCCCCCTGCTCACGGACGGCCTGCTCAAGCACGAGACCCTGCTCGAAGCGCAGCCCGACTTCGTCTACTCGTCCTTCGCCTCGTTCCTCACCGCCGAGAACGCCGGTGAGCGCGCCGAACTGCACGAGCTCGGCGTCCCGACCTACCTGAGCGAGTTCGACTGCACCTACCACGAGGCCGTCGAGGGCGGCGCGACCTTCGAGATGCTCTTCGACGAGATCGAGACGATCGCCCGGATCTTCGACGTGCCCGATGCGGGCGAAGAGCTCGTCGCCGAGCAGCGGGCCGTGGTCGAGGAGGGACTCCAGGCCGCCGAACAGATCGAGGGCACGCCCAGCCTGGTCTGGTTCTACTCCACCGCGTCGTCCTCCTCCACCCCGTCGGTCGCCGGACCCGGCGGACTCCCGCAGACCGTGACCGAGATGCTCGGCGCAGAGAACGCCTTCGGCGACGCCTCCACCAAATGGCCGGAGGTCAGCTGGGACGAGGTCGCCGAGCGCGACCCCGACGTGCTCGTGCTCGCCGACCTGAGCCGCGGATACCCCGGCGACACGGCCGAGGAGAAGATCGAGTTCCTCAAGAACGACCCCCTGACCTCGACCATGGACGCCGTCGTCAACGACCGCTTCATCGTCGTCCCCGGGCAGCACATGGACCCGTCGGTCCACAGCGTGCAGGCCGTCCCGACCATCGCGCAGGGCCTCATCGACATGGAGATCGAGTGATGACGACCACGACCACGAACACCCTCGAAGGGAACGCCCTCGAACGGCTCATCGGTGACTGGGACGCCCAGCAGGCGGCCTACATCACCCACCGCGAGCAGAGGTTCGAGATCATGCTCGACGTCATCGCGCGGACCTGCGCCTCCTCGGACGCGTTCGGGGCCGACGGGACCGGCATGACCGTTCTCGACCTGGCGTGCGGCCCCGGCAGCCTCTCCCAGCGCGTCCTCGACCGGTTCCCGGGCGCCCGGGTGATCGGGGTCGACTACGACCCGGTGCTGCTCGCGATCGCGGGCTCATGGCTCGGTCAGCGCCACGGTTCACGCTTCACGCCGGTCGACGCCGACCTCGCCGCACCCGGCTGGAGGGCCCGACTGCCCGAGGGGCCGGTGCACGTGGCCGTCTCCTCGACCGTGCTCCACTGGCTGGAGCCGGCCCAGCTCGTCGCCGTCTACGACGCCCTGGGCGCCCTGCTCCCCGCCGACGGCGTCTTCATGAACGCCGACCACCTGCGCTACGACCCGCGCTCGCAGCCGTTCCTCACCGGGGCGGCGGCCGCCGACGACGAACGCACCCAGCGTGACGCGCACTCGCGGGGTGTGCGGACCTGGGACGAGTGGTGGTCGGACGCCGTCGCGCACGACGCGTTCGGACAGCACCACGCCGAGCGCGAGCGCCGCTTCGCCGACCGCCCGCCCACACCGCACGCACCGCTCGAACTGCACCTGCAAGCGCTCGGTACCGCCGGATTCGCCGAAACCGGGGTCATCTGGCGGTACTACGACGATGTCGTGGTGTTCGCGCTGAGATGACCAGACTCACCGACCCTTCGCGGACCGGTCCGCCCGACGCGGACGCTCTCCCCGACGCCGACCCGCCGGCGTCGGGGGCGGCGGCGGGCGGCGCCGAGGTCCCTCCCGAACGCACACCGGGCAGGCTGCGCTCGTCCCTCGTCGTCGCCGCCTTCGTCCTCGCGCTGTGCGTGACGATCGTCGTCGCGGCCTTCGTCGGCACGGCGAACATCGGGGCGCTCGACGTGCTCGGGATCATCCTGCGCAACATCGGGCTGGGCGCCCTCGCCCCCGTCCCGGCGGCGCCGCCGCTCATCGACGCCCTCATCTGGGAGTCGCGTCTGCCGCGCGTGCTCCTGGCCGCCGTGGTCGGTCTCGGGCTCTCGGTCTCGGGCGCGGTGCTGCAGTCCATCACCCGCAACCCGCTCGCCGAACCGTACCTGCTCGGGGTCTCCTCGGGGGCGTCCACCGGGGCGGTCGCGATCATGGTGCTCGGGCTCGGCTCGGGCGCGGTGACCCTCTCCACGGGCGCCTTCGCCGGGGCGCTGGCCGCCTTCGCGATCGTGCTGGTCCTCATCGGGGGCGGACGCGTCTCCAACCCCGCCCGCGTGGTGCTCACCGGTGTGCTGGTGTCGCAGTTCTTCTCCGCGATCACCTCGCTCGTGCTGATGCTCGACGGCGACGCGGACGCCACCCGGGGCTTCACGTACTGGCTGCTCGGCTCGCTCGGAGGCGCACGCTGGGAGCCGCTGCTCGTGGCGTCCGCCGTCATCGTGCTCGGCGCCGTCGGCTGCCTGTTCTTCGCCCCGGCCCTGGACGCGTTCACCTTCGGCTGGGACACCGCCTCCTCGCTCGGGATCAACGTGACCCTGGCACGGGTGGCGCTCATGGTCCTCACCGCGCTCGTCACGGCGGCGGCCGTCGCGGCCTCCGGGGCGATCGGGTTCATCGGGCTGCTCGTACCGCACGTCGTGCGTCTGCTGGCGGGGCCCGCGCACCGCCTGCTGCTCCCCCTCAGCGGGCTCGGGGGCGCGATCTTCCTGGTGTGGGTCGACACCTTCGCCCGCTCGGCGTTCTCGCCGCACGAGATCCCGGTGGGAGTGATCACGGCGCTGCTCGGCGCACCGGTGTTCGCGGTCGTCCTGGGAAGGGCGGCCCGGCAATGACGGCACTGGAGGCGAACGGCATCACGTGGTCGGTCGACAGGACACGCATCCTCGACGGGGTCTCGATCCGGGCGCGCTCCAACGGGGTGCTCGCCGTGCTCGGGCCCAACGGGGCGGGCAAGACCTCGCTGCTGCGCATCCTGGCGGGGCTCCGGCGTCCGGACGCCGGAACGGTGCTCCTGGGCGGGGAACCGGTCCGCTCCCTGCCCCGGCGCGCGGTCGCCCGGCGGGTGGCCATCGTGGAACAGTCACCCGAGGTGCACACCGACATCACCGTCGACGACACCGTGGCGCTCGGCAGGACGCCCTACCGCGGCACCTTCGCCGGGCTGGACGGCGAGGACCGTGCCGCGATCGAACAGGCGCTCGCCCTCACCGGGATGCGCGCCTACCGGTCGCGGTCGTGGCGGACGCTCTCTGGCGGTGAACAGCAACGTGCCCAGCTGGCCCGCGCGCTCGCGCAGCAACCGGAGGTGATCGTGCTGGACGAGCCGACCAACCACCTCGACATCCGCTACCAGCTCGACGTCCTCACCCTGCTGCGATCGCTCGACATGACGGTGGTGACCGCCCTGCACGACCTCAACCTGGCCGCACGCTACTGCGACCGGGTCGCTGTCCTGCACGCCGGGCGGATCGCGGCGACGGGCACGCCCGCCGCCGTGCTGACACCCGAGCTCGTCCGTTCCGTCTACGGGGTCGAAGCCGTCGTCGACACCTCTCCGCACACGGGAGCGCCGGTCGTGACCTACCTGGGCGGCGTGTCCGGACGCTCGACACCGGTGCCCGATCCCGGGCCGCACCGCCGGCGGCAGACGGAGTGAGCCGCTTCGCGCGGCCTCGCGCGGCCGTGTGCCCGGGGCCTGCTCATCGCCCGCCAGACGGGCAGCGACCGTCGACGGGACGGCGCGGGCGGCCCCGGCCGGGGCCCGGCTCCGTGATCTGAGCCGCGCACACCGGAAGAGAACGGGAGGGTCCCGGGCTCCGCGCACGCGGGGACGACGGGACCTTCCCCGTTCGCGTTCCGCGGCGCACGGTGTCCCCGATCCGCCAGCCGTGTCCCTCTGGCGGGTTCTCCACCGCTGTCCGGTCGGTCCGGGCTGGCGGATTCACCCGCGGGGCGTCTCCGTGCGGGGATCGGCCACCAGGTCGCGCAGGTCGCGCAGGTTGTCCTCCAGGAACCGTGCCAGCGAGTCCGGGAGCAGGCTGATGCTCCGAAGGGCTGTATCCGTACTGGGGAGGACGACGGTCTCGTAGGTTCCCCGCGTCGGGTCGGAGAACTCCGGTCCGGTACGGCTGGAGGGGTCCGTCTCCGTCAACCGGGCGACGAACACGTGCTGGACGAGGGTCCCCTCGGGGTGTTCGTCGGTGAGGACCACGACCTCGCGTACCCGGTCGACGCGTCCGCCGAGTTCCTCCAGGACCTCGCGGCGCAGGGCCGCCTCCACGGAGGCGTCCTCCGGTTCGACGCCTCCCCCGGCCGTGGTCCAGTAGGGGGCGCGGCCCGGACGGGTCCGCTTGATGAGCACCAGCCGCCCCTGCCGGTCGAACAGGATCGCGCGGGCCTTCTGCTTGATGATCTCGGGCATGTCCGTGATCCTGCCCTGGTCGGAGCCGGTCGTCCCGGTGGACGAGAGAACTCTGTCCCGGAGGCGACCCGGTCCGGGGCCGGGGGTCCTGGCCGCGCCGGGGGGCTTCCTTGGAGCCGGGGCTCTGCGCGCCTTCCCGGACCCGGGCGGTGTCACGGAGACCGGGGCCGGCCGGGGACCGGAACGTCGGTGGGCGCCCGTACCCTCCTTGCGGACGCGCGGGCGAGCGGCACCCGCCTCCCCTCCGACCGGCCCCCACCC
>NZ_QPFC01000675.1:0-10456 GCF_003427465.1 Nocardiopsis sp. TNDT3
CCCCTGACGCCACCCCGGCCCGGGACGGACCACAGCGCCGTGGCACCCGGGCCCTCCTGTTTCCAGGGGCTTCTCGCTCCCCCGCACCGGCCGCGGCCCGGCCTTCCCACCACGGGCGTCTCACGATCCGGATGGCCCGTCTTCCAGTACGAGACCAGAGCGGTGCGACGAAGGACTACCATCGAGGGGAAACACCCGTAACGATGGGAGCCCGCCCCATGCCAGCCCTACGCTCACGCACCGTCACCCACGGCAGGAACATGGCCGGCGCGCGCGCCCTCATGCGCGCCACCGGTGTGGAGCGCGAGGACTTCGGCAAGCCCATCGTGGCCGTGGCCAACAGCTTCACCGAGTTCGTGCCGGGCCACGTCCACCTGCGCGAGGTGGCCGAGGTCGTCGCCAACGCCGTCCGCGAGGCGGGCGGCGTCCCCCGCGAGTTCAACTCCATCGCCGTGGACGACGGCATCGCCATGGGCCACGGCGGCATGCTCTACTCCCTGCCCAGCCGCGAGCTGATCGCCGACTCGGTCGAGTACATGGTCAACGCGCACTGCGCCGACGCCCTGGTGTGCGTGTCCAACTGCGACAAGATCACCCCGGGCATGCTGCTGGCCGCGCTGCGCCTGAACATCCCCACGGTGTTCGTCTCCGGCGGCCCCATGGAGGCGGGCAAGGTCACGGTGGTCGACGGCACCGCCACCACCGTGCGCAAGCTGGACCTGATCAACCCGATGATCGCCGCGGCCGACGAGAGCGTCTCCCAGGCCGAGCTGGACGAGATGGAGGAGGCCGCCTGCCCGACCTGCGGCTCCTGCTCGGGCATGTTCACCGCCAACTCGATGAACTGCCTCACCGAGGCGATCGGCCTGGCCCTGCCCGGCAACGGCACCGTGCTGGCCACCCACACCGCCCGCCGCGCCCTGTACGAGGACGCCGGACGCCTGGTCGTGGAGGCCGCCAAGCGCTACTACGAGGACGACGACTCCTCCGTCCTGCCGCTGTCCATCGCCACCCCCGAGGCCTTCGGCAACGCCATGGCCCTGGACGTGGCCATGGGCGGCTCCACCAACACGATCCTGCACCTGCTGGCCGCGGCCACCGAGGCGGGCGTCGGCTTCGGCCTGCCCGAGATCGACGCGGTCTCGCGCCGGGTGCCGTGCCTGTGCAAGGTCGCGCCGAACACCGAGAAGTACCACATCGAGGACGTGCACCGGGCGGGCGGCATCCCCTCCATCCTGGGCGAGCTGGCCCGCGGCGGCCTGCTGGACACCTCCCTGCCCACGGTGCACGGCAAGACGGTCGGCGAGTTCATCGCCGAGTGGGACATCGTCTCCGACACCGTCTCACCCGAGGCCGTGGAGCTGTTCCACGCCGCCCCCGGCGGCAAGCGCACCACCAAGGCCTACTCACAGGACACCCGCTGGGACACCCTGGACACCGACCGGGAGAAGGGCTGCATCCGCTCCGTCGAGCACGCCTACACCAAGGACGGCGGCCTGGCGGTGCTGTTCGGCAACCTCGCCCCGGACGGCGCGATCGTCAAGACCGCGGGCGTGGAGGAGGAGCTGTGGACCTTCTCCGGACCGGCCAAGGTGTTCGAGTCCCAGGAGGACGCCGTGGACGGCATCCTCAACAAGCGGATCGAGCCCGGTGACGTGGTGGTCATCCGTTACGAGGGCCCCAAGGGCGGTCCGGGCATGCAGGAGATGCTGTACCCGACGAGCTTCCTCAAGGGCCGCGGCCTGGGCAAGGCGTGCGCCCTCATCACCGACGGCCGCTTCTCCGGCGGCACGTCGGGGCTGTCCATCGGCCACGCCTCCCCCGAGGCCGCCGCGGGCGGTGACATCGCGCTGGTGGAGGACGGCGACGTCATCAGCATCGACATCCCCAACCGGGGCATCGTGCTGGAGGTCTCCGCGGAGGAGCTCGACGCGCGCCGCGAGCGCCTGCTCAAGGAGCTGGGCCGGTTCAGGCCGCGCGACCGACAGCGGCCGGTGACCGCGGCTCTGCGCGCCTACGCGGCCATGGCGACCTCGGCCTCGACCGGCGCCGCGCGCGACGTGTCCCAGGTCGAGAAGTAGCGGACCGGGAGGTGGGGCGGCGCGGCCGCCCCACCCTCAGGAGCAGCAGCCGCCCCCGCAGCACCCTCCACCGGAGGGCGCGGGGGCGGACGCGCGTCCGCCCACCGCCACGGTGGACAGCAGCCGGACCGTGTCGCCGTGCCCCTGGGGGCAGGCCGCCGGGTCACCGGCCCGCGCCATCGGACGGGAGAGCTCGAAGGTGTCGCCGCACTCGCGGCAGCGGAAGTCGTATCTGGGCATGCGGTCAGGATACGACCGCGCCCGGCTCATCCCGTGAAGGGGTTCAGGAGCCGCACTCCACGGTTCGCGACGTCCTTGGTGTTACGGGTGACGAACGTCCACCCGTGGTGCTTGGCGGTGGCCGCCATCAGACCGTCGACCACGGGTATCCGATCCGGAACGTTCATCGGCGCCCATTCGAGGACGACTCCCACGTCCACGGGGACGACCCTGTCTCCGTAGGCGCGGACGAGTCGGTCGAGCCAGTCGGACAACCGCTCCGCCTGGGAACGGTCGCCCCGGTGGTGCAGTTTGCGGACTCCCAGCCGGATCTCTCCCACCACGAGTGCGCTGATGTACAGGTCCGAGTCCTCGACCTCGTCCCACCACCTCAGGAACCCCGGGTCCGGCTCGCGCCGACGCAGTTCGGACAGGACGTTCGTGTCAAGGAGGAAGCTCAACGTTCGCCCCAGTCGATCTCGCGCCCGAGATCCGGGGCACGGACCTCGTCGAGCACGTCCAGCGGAGGCACGGAACCGAGAAGCTCCTTGAAACCTCCGGACTCCCCCTTCAGCCTGCGGTACTCCTCCATGTCCACCAGTACCGCGATCTCACGCCCGTGGCGTGTGATGATCTGGTCGCCCTCACTCTCCACCGCACGGAGCACCTCACTGGTGCGCTGCTTCAGTTCCTGTACCTGCCATCTCACAGCAACCACCTCCGGTTACAGTCTAGACTGTCTGGACAGAAGATGGAGGACGTTCCGCACCGTAGCGGGGGAAGAGCCGAGGGAGCACGCGACCGCCCCCCGGCGCGTGCGCCGGAGGGCGGTCGGGGTCGGCGGCGGTGCCGGGTGGGACGCGAGGTCCCGGCTCCGCCGGATCAGGCGGCCAGGTGGGCCATGTACGGCTCCCACTGGGGGTCGCCGTGGAGGTCACCGTTGATCAGGCGCCAGTGGGGCCCCTTGGGCACCTTGGGGGTCACGTGCAGCTCCCAGCCGAGTTCGTCCAGGAACTTGTCGGCCTTGCGGTGGTTGCACGGCTTGCACGCGGCGACCACGTTCTCCCACACGTGCGCGCCGCCGCGGCTGCGCGGGATGACGTGGTCGATGGTCTCGGCCTTCTTGCCGCAGTATCCGCAGGTGTGCCTGTCGCGCCGCATGAGGGCGACCCTGGTGAGGGGCACTCTGCGGCTGTAGGGGACGCTGATGTAGCGTCGGAGCCGGATGACCGACGGCACGTCGTAGGAGCGCGTCGCCGAGTGCAGTATCGCGCCCGCGTCGTCCTGGTGGACGACCTCCGCCTTCTCTCTCAGGACGAGCAGGATCGCCCTGCGCAGGGGCAGTGTCGTCAGTGGTTCGAAGCTGGCGTTGAGCAGCAGCACGTGGCGGCGGGCGGTGCCTGTGCCACCCTCCCGGCTGCTTCGGGCGCTCATCGCGTCGCCCCAGCCGTCGTCTGTGACGGCCGTGTCTCCTCCCCGGCCAGCCGATCGGCCAGCCAGGAGACCTCCCTGTGCACCGATCCGAGGATCGATGGTTCCGTACGCCTTGCCACACGGACCTCCCGGTGGTCCCGCCGAGTTGCGTCCCGCATTCAGTTTGCGTGGTCGGACCGCTCCGGCGCCACCCCAATTTGCGCTGGGCCGCCCAGAAACCGCGTGTTCCCCCTTTTCCCGGCTCCATTGTGCGCTGGCGGCGCTCCTTTTCACACTGGCGCCGCGCCGGACACATCGGGGTGGATGTCGGTGGATAGGGTGCGAAGTATGCGTGAACTCCGCTACCCCCAGGCCGCACGGCTGGACATCATCGAGAACCTGCACGGTCACACGGTCGGTGACCCCTACCGGTGGTTGGAGGACGGCGATTCGGCGCAGACCAAGGAGTGGGCTGCCGCGGAGGACGCCCTGTACACCGAGGTCTCATCACGGTTCACCACAAGGAACTGGTTCGCCGACCAGGTGCGGTCCCTGCTGGGCGCCGGAAGCGTCGGGGCGCCCGTGTGGCGGGGTGAGCGCCGCTTCTTCGTCCGCCGCACCGCCGAACAGGAGCACGGTGTGCTCTACGTCCAGGACGGCGACGGCCCCGAGCGGGTGCTGGTGGACCCCGGGGCGCTCGACCCCCAGGGTCTGACCACACTGGACGCCTGGAAGCCCGACCGCTCCGGCGCGCTCCTGGCCTACCAGCTCTCCGAGGGCGGCGACGAGGAGTCGGTGCTGCGCGTCGTGGACGTGGCCAGCGGAGACCTGGTGGACGGACCCGTCGATCGGGTCCGGTACAGCCCGATCGCGTGGCTGCCCGACTCCTCCGCCTTCTACTACGTGCGCCGGCTCCCCCGGGACCAGGTGCCCGAGGGTGAGGAGAGCTACCACCGCCGCGTCTACCTGCACCGCCTGGGCACCCCCGCCGAGCAGGACACCCTGGTCTTCGGCGAGGGCCGCGACAAGACCGAGTACTTCACCCCGGTCGTGAGCCGGGACGGGCGCTGGCTGGTGCTGCTGGCCAACCGCGGCACCTCGGCGGCCACCGACGCGTGGATCGCCGACCTGTCCGACGGCGGCCTGGACGCGCCGCGCCTGGTCCCCTTCCAGGAAGGCGTGGACGCCTCCCTGTACCCGCACGTGGGCCGGGACGGGCGCCTGTACCTGTTCACCGACCGGGACGCCCCGCGCGGACGCCTGTGCGTGGCCGACCCCGCCGACCCCGGCTACGGGAACTGGACCACTCTGGTCCCGGAGGACCCCGAGGCGGTGCTGGAGGGGTACGCGGTCCTGGACGGCCCCGGGATGGAGCGGCCCGAACTGCTGGTCTCGCGCAGCCGCCACGCCGTCAGCGAGATCACCCGGCACGCCCTGGCCACCGGCGAACTCCTGGGCGGGCTGGACATGCCCGGCCTGGGCACCGTGACCGGGCTGCTCGAACGCCCCGAGGGCGGGCACGAGGCGTGGTTCGGCTACACCGACAACACCCACCCCTCGTCGGTGTACCGCTACGACGCGCTCTCGGGCGAGGTGTCGCTGTGGGCCGACGCCCCCGGTGACATCGACCTGCCCGACGTGCGGGTGGAGCAGGTCACCTACACCTCCCGGGACGGCACGGCGGTGCGCATGCTCGTGGTCTCGCCCCAGGCGCCCGCCGAAGGACCGCGGCCGACCATCCTGTACGGCTACGGGGGCTTTCGCATCTCCCTCACTCCCGCCTACTCGGCGGTGGCGCTGGCCTGGGTGCGCGCGGGCGGCGTGTACGCCGTCGCCAACCTGCGCGGCGGACTGGAGGAGGGCGAGGAGTGGCACCGGGCGGGCATGTTCGCCGACAAGCAGAACGTCTTCGACGACTGCGCGGCGGCGGCCGAGCACCTGGTCGCCACCGGGGTGACCGACCCCGGGCAGCTGGCCGTCATGGGCGGCAGCAACGGCGGACTGCTGGTGGGGGCCATGGTCACGCAGCGGCCGGACCTGTTCACCGCCGCGGTCTGCTCGGCCCCGCTGCTGGACATGGTCCGCTACGAGCGGTTCGGACTGGGCCAGTTGTGGAACGTCGAGTACGGCACCGCCGACGACCCCGAGCAGCTGGGGTGGCTGCTGGGGTACTCGCCCTACCACAACGTGCGCGAGGGCACCCGCTACCCGGCGACGCTGTTCACCGTGTTCGACAACGACACCCGCGTGGACCCGCTGCACGCGCGCAAGCTGTGCGCGCTGATGCAGCACGCCACGGGGGCCGCGCCCGAGGAGCGGCCGATCCTGCTGCGCCGGGAGTCGGAGGTGGGCCACAGCTCGCGGTCGGTGAGCCGCAGTGTGGCGCTCAACTCCGAGCAGCTGGCCTTCCTCGCCCACTACCTGGGGCTCCGCGTGGACTGAGGTCCCCTCCCCGGTGTCCGCCCCCGCGAGAGCAACAACACAGGGGGCGGGCACCGGGGGACGCCCGTTCCTCCGCGAAGCGTTGAGACAATCGAGGGGACCGCCCCCCAGGAGAACAGCGCGAGAGGATCCGGACGTGACACAGACCGAGACCGGAGCCGCCGACACCCGGACGGCCGAGCCCCGGAGGCACGTGCACCTCGCGCAGGTCCGCTACGCCGACCTCGACCCGCAGCACCACGTCAACAACGTGCGGATGCTGACCTACCTGGAGGACGCCCGGGTGTCCTTCCTGCGCTACGGCGGTGCCGTCGAGGGCGACGAGGTCTTCGGCGCCATGGTGGTGGCCCGCCAGGAGGCGGACTACGCGGCCCCGCTGCTGCCCCGCTCCGAGCCGGTGCGCGTGGAGCTGTGGGTGACCGAGGTGCGCAACGCCAGCTTCACGCTGGCCTACGAGATCCGGGACGAGACCACGGTGTACCTGCGGGCCAGGACGGTGCTGGTCGGCTTCGACGTGCCCACGCAGCGCGCCCGGCGGCTCAACGAGGTCGAGCGCGCCTTCCTCGCCGACTACGCCTGAGCGCCGCGGGGACCGGGCGGCCCGGTCCCGGCGGCCGTGTCGCCTCGGATCACTTGAGGGAGATGGTGACGGCCTCGCCGTCGTCCCCGTCGTCGCCCTTGGCGGACACCGAGACCCGGGTCGGGTTGGCGACCTCGGGAGCGGTGGTCTCCTCGGGCACGTTGACCATGCTGTGCGCCGCCATGACCATGTACTCCCAGAGCTGGCGCTCCAGGGCTTCGTGCAGGTCCAGGGAGTCCACGGCGGCGCGCATGTGCGTGAGCCACAGGTCGCGCTCGGCGACGCCGATGCGGAACGGCACGTGCCGCATGCGCAGCCGGGGGTGGCCACGCTGCTCGTTGTAGGTGCGGGGGCCGCCCCAGTACTGGATGAGGAACAGGCGCAGGCGCTCCTCGGCGGGGCCGAGGTCCTCCTCGGGGTACATGGGCCGCAGCACGGGGTCGTCGGCCACCCCCTCGTAGAAGCGGCGGACCAGGCGGGTGAAGGTCTCCTCACCGCCCACGGCCTCGTAGAACGTCATCTGCACGGGCTCGTCGCCCGCGCTCTGCTGGGAATCGCGCGCGGAAGTCATCGCCACCAGGGTATGCGACCGCCCCGGCCCGGACGAGTCGTCCGCCGGGGCGCGGGAGCGCGAGGGCCCGCGGCAGGATCGGGGATCCGGCCGCGGGCCCTGGGCACCGCTCGGCGCGGGGCGCTCGGCCCCGGCCGGTCAGTCGCGGGTGAGCTTGCGGTGGGTGACCGCGTGCGGGCGCGCGGCGTCCGGGCCCAGGCGCTCGACCTTGTTCTTCTCGTAGGACTCGAAGTTGCCCTCGAACCAGTACCAGTTGGCGTCGCCCTCCCACGCGAGGATGTGCGTGGCGACGCGGTCGAGGAACCAGCGGTCGTGGGAGGTGATCACGGCGCAGCCGGGGAAGTCCAGCAGCGCGTTCTCCAGCGAGCCGAGGGTCTCCACGTCCAGGTCGTTGGTGGGCTCGTCCAGGAGCAGCAGGTTGCCGCCCTGCTTGAGGGTGAGCGCCAGGTTCACGCGGTTGCGCTCACCGCCGGAGAGCACACCGGACGGCTTCTGCTGGTCGGAGCCCTTGAAGCCGAACGCGGCGACGTAGGCGCGGCTGGGGATCTCGACCTTGCCGACCTGGATGAAGGTCTCGCCGTCGGAGACGGTCTCCCAGACGTTCTTGGTGTCGTCGATGCGGCCGCGGTACTGGTCGACGTAGGAGATCTCGACGGTCTCGCCGACGTTGATCCTGCCCTGGTCGGGGGTCTCCTCGCCGACGATCATCTTGAACAGCGTCGTCTTGCCGACACCGTTGGGGCCGATGACGCCGACGATGCCGTTGGGCGGCAGCGAGAAGCTCAGGTCCTCGATGAGCACGCGGTCGCCGAAGCCCTTGGTGAGGTTCTTGACCTCGACCACGGTGTTGCCCAGGCGCGGGCCCGGCGGGATCTGGATCTCCTCGAAGTCCAGCTTGCGGGTCTTGTCGGCCTCGGCGGCCATCTCCTCGTAGCGCTGGAGGCGGGCCTTGCTCTTGGTCTGGCGGGCCTTGGCGTTGGAGCGGACCCACTCCAGCTCGTCCTTGAGCCGCTTGGCCTTCTTGGCGTCCTTTTGCCCCTCGACCTTCAGGCGGGCCTGCTTGGTCTCCAGGTAGACGCTGTAGTTGCCCTCGTAGGGGTAGAACTGGCCCCGGTCCAGCTCCAGGATCCACGTGGCGACGTGGTCCAGGAAGTACCTGTCGTGTGTGATCGCGATGATGGTGCCCGGGTACTTGGCCAGGTGCTGCTCCAGCCAGTTCACACTCTCGGCGTCGAGGTGGTTGGTGGGCTCGTCGAGCAGCAGCAGGTCGGGCTGCTCCAGCAGGAGCTTGCACAGGGCCACGCGGCGCTTCTCGCCACCGGAGAGCTGGGTGACGGAGGCGTCGCCGGGCGGGCAGCGCAGCGCGTCCATCGCCTGCTCCAGCTGGCTGTCCAGGTCCCAGGCGCCCCGGTGGTCGAGCTGCTCCTGGAGCTTGCCCATCTCCTCGAGCAGGTCGTCGGAGTAGTCCGTCGCCATCTGCTCGGCGATCTCGTTGAAGCGGGTCAGCATCGCCTTGGTCTCGGCGACGCCGTCCTCGACGTTCTCCAGGACGGTCTTGTCCGGGTCGAGGTGGGGTTCCTGCGCGAGCAGTCCGACGGTGAAACCGGGCATGAGCCTCGCCTCGCCGTTGGACGGCTGCTCGATGCCGGCCATGATCTTCAGAAGCGTCGACTTACCCGCACCGTTGGGGCCCACGACGCCGATCTTGGCTCCGGGCAGGAACGACCCCGAAACGTTGTCCAGGACGACTTTGTCGCCGTGCGCCTTGCGCACGTTGTTCATGGTGTAGATGTACTCCGGCATGAGTCCAAGCCTAGGGTGTCGCGGCCAATGCCCCCGCCATGGCCCGGGCCCGCGGGAGCCGGTTCCGGGCGGCGGTCGCGACCGAGAAGGCCGCGGCTCCACGGCCCGGGGCGGTGAGGCCGGTCCGGGGCCTCCGTCGCGGCCACAAGGCCACCGCCCCACGGCCGAGGCGGGGCCCGTTCCGCACGGGGAGTGGGACCCGGTTCCGTACAGGGGTCCCGCCGGATCGGGGCGGTGGGGTCCGCCGGACGGGCCCGGCCGCGCCCGCGAAGGCCGCGTCCCCTCACTCCTGCGGCCGCTGGCTCCTCGCCCGCAGCCAGCGGGGCGTGAACTCACGCCAGCGCTCCACGGGCAGCCCCCAGGCCAGGGCCCGGCTCATCAGCACCGCCATGGAGTAGCCGGGGTCGGCGGCCAGGGCCACCTCCAGCGCCGCGGCGGCCAGGGGCTCGTCCCCGCGCTGCCAGGCGGCGACCGCCAGCAGCGAGGCGGGCGCCGCGCGCTGGTGCCGGGGCAGGTGGCGGGTGACCCTGGCCCACAGTTCCTGGTGCACGGGGGCCGCCTCGGCGGTGATGCGCGCCCACGCCTCGTCACGCACCCGGATCTCACCCAGGTAGACCCCCAGCCAGGCCAGTTCCTCCCGGTCGGTGACGCCCCGGCCCGCCCGTTCGGCCCGCACCGCCGCGAGCACGGCGCTCAGACCGCGGTCGGTGAGCGAGCCCCGCATCCCCTGTTCCAGGAGCCGTCGGGCGCGCGCCTGCACCTCCTCGGCGACCACGTCCATCGCGGCGCGTTCGGAACCGTGCACGGGCCGCAGCACCTCCCGCACCCGCTCGATCTCGGCCGTGACCCCGGAGAGCGGCTGGACCGGGACGATCCCGTGCAGGACCGCGCTGGCCGGGACGGTGGAGCGGTCCACGTTGACCACGGTCCCCTCCACCGGACAGCAGTCGGCCCTGGCACAGGTGTAGGACCAGTACCGGCCGCCGGTGACCCGCAGGGCGTCGACGACGGTCAGGCCGCGGCTCCGGGCGGCGGACAGGATCCCGTCCACGTAGGGCGTGACCCGTTCGGGCGGCCCGTAGGCCACGGCCACCAGGGCGGTGCAGCCCTCAGCGACGGCCATGTCCACGGGGACGACCGCGCGTTCCAACGGGTCGCCGGAGGCGGCCAGGCGCTCCAGGTCCGCGCAGAACGCCGAGTGCACGCCCTTGTCGCGCACGGCGAGGACCACGATCCCCGGATCGGGCGGCGTGCCCACCAGGTAGGGCAGGGTCGCGATGATGTCGGTCGGGTTGGTGAGGGTGAGGGCCGCGCCCGCCGCCGCGGGGCCGGTCGGCCCCGGCCCGC
>NZ_QPFC01000676.1:0-2339 GCF_003427465.1 Nocardiopsis sp. TNDT3
CGGCCGCGGCGCGACAGGGCGCCGGGGCCGCCCCTTCGCCGTCCGCGGGGCCCCGCGCGCTCCGCGAAACCCGGTGCGCCCGGGTCCGCCGCTCCCTAGCCTGGGCGCATGGGCATCGAGATCCGGCTGTTCCGGGAGTCCGACAGGGAAGCGGTCATCGCTCTGGCACTGCGCGCGTGGGAACCGGTGCACGCGTCGCTGCGCCGGGTCCTGGGGGAGGAGGTCTACCCGGTCCTGGTCCCGGACTGGCGGCGCAGCCAGTACGACGAGGTGGCCGGGAGCGTCGACGCCGGGGACCAGCGCGTGTGGGTCGCCGAGGCCGACGGCGCGGTCGCGGGCTTCGCCACCGCCAGGATGCTCCCCGACGACGACATGGGGGAGATCCACCTGCTCGCCGTCGACCCCGACCACCAGGGGCGGGGCGTGGGGACGGCGCTGACCGGGGCCGCCACCGACTGGATCCGGGAGCAGGGGGCGGCGGTGGCCATGGTCGAGACGGGCGGCGACGACGGTCACGCCCCGGCCCGCGCCACCTACGAGCGCGCCGGTTACACCGCGCTGCCGATCGTGCGGTACTTCCGCAAGCTGTAGCGGCGCGGGGGACCGCCCGGGGCGCGGCCCTGGCTCGCCGAACCGCCTCGTCGCTGCTCGTAGGCTGGAGGGGATTCCGGTCGAACGAGGGTGGAGATGTCGGCGACACGGCTGTTGGTCCTGGGTGTGGTGCGCATGGAGGGGCAGGCCCACGGGTACCGGGTGGGCCGTCAGCTCCTGGACTGGGGCACCGAGCACTGGGCCAACATCAAGTGGGGCTCCATCTACCACGCCCTGCGCAAGCTCTCCCAGGAGGGCAGGCTGCGCGAGTTCGTGGCCGAGGGGGACGAGGTGGTCGACCGCGTCTCCTACGCGATCACCGAGGACGGCGAGGCCGAGCTGCACCGCCTCGTCCGCCGCGGGCTGACGCGCAGGGAGGACCCCGCGATGCTCTTCGCGGCGGTCACCCTCATGACCGCCCTGCCGCGCGCGGAGGTCGTCGCGCTGCTGGAACAGCGCCTGGAGCTGCTGGAGAGGACCGAGGACGAGCTGCGCCCCTCCGAGGACTGGGGCAAGCCCGCGCACGTGCGCGAACTCTTCGGCCTGTGGCGGGGCACGCTCGGGGCCGAGGCCCGCTGGACGCGTGAACTCGTCGCCTCCCTGAGGGCCGGGGAGTACACCATGGCCGACGACGGCCCCGATGCCTTCGGGCTGCCCCCGGTGCCGGGGGCGGCCGCCCGCGACCGCTGACCCGGCGGCCCTCCCGCCTCCATCGGCCCCGCCGCCTCCGCTTCCCCCGTCCGCGCGGGCCCCGCCGACCAGGTCGGATCCCCGGGGCGCGCGGACCGAGCGCTTATTAAACTTTGAATATTCCGTCCGGTGGTGCACACTCTCTCTCGTACTCAAGTTTTAATAAGGAGAGGGATGATCCACACACGTGGGCTGACCCGGGACTTCCGGGTCGGCAAGGAGGTCGTCCAGGCCGTCCGCGGCGTCGACATCGACGTCGCGGAGGGCGAACTGGTCGCCCTGCTCGGACCGAACGGCGCGGGGAAGTCGACCACGCTGCGCATGCTCACCACCCTGCTCGAACCCACCTCGGGCACCGCCGTGGTCGCGGGGCACGACGTCCGCACCGCGCCCGCCGAGGTGCGCCGCAGGATCGGCTTCGTCGGCCAGGGACACGGCGCCGGAGAGGACCAGCGGGCCCGGGAGGAGCTGTACACGCAGGGGCTGCTGTACGGGCTCGACCGGCGCACCGCGCGCCGCCGCGCCGACGGTCTCCTCGACCAGCTGGAGCTGGGCGGCGCCGCCGACCGCGAGGTCACCAAGCTCTCCGGCGGACAGCGCAGGCGCCTCGACATCGCCATGGGGCTCATCCACGAGCCGGGGCTGCTGTTCCTGGACGAGCCCTCCACCGGACTCGACCCGCACAGCCGGGCCAACCTGTGGGAGCACATCACCCGGCTGCGCGACCGGACGGGCACCACGGTCGTGCTCACCACCCACTACCTCGACGAGGCCGACGACATGGCCGAGAGGGTCCTGGTCATCGACCACGGCAGGGTCATCGCCGACGGCACCGCCGACGAGCTCAAGGGCAAGGTCTCCGGTGACCTGGTCACCCTCACCGTGCCGGACGCAGAGCAGGCGCGCACCGCCGCCGGGATCGCCGAACGTGCGCCCTCCGCCGGAACCGCGGAGGTGCTCGCGGACGCGGGGCGCGACGCCGAGGTGCGCCTGCGCGTGGAACGCGGGGACACCGTGCTGCCCGAGCTGCTGCGCGGACTGGACGCGGCCGGGGTCCC
>NZ_QPFC01000677.1:0-3682 GCF_003427465.1 Nocardiopsis sp. TNDT3
GTGCGGCCCGCGGCCGCGGGCCGCACGGCGAACCGAGGGGAGCGCCACGTGCGCCTGGTCTGCGTACTCGACACCAACGACCTCCATGCCGCCGCCGACTTCTGGTGCGCCGCGCTGGGCTTCGAGCGCGAGGAGGGCCAGCACCCGGTCTACCTCGCGCTGAAGGACCCGGGCGGGCGCTGGCCCGACCTGGTCCTCCAGAAGGTGCCCGAGCCCCGCTCCGGCAAGAACCGGATGCACCTGGACCTGGTCGTCCACGACCTGGACGCGGAGGTCGAGCGGGTGCGCGCGCTGGGCGCGGAGGTGCTGCGCCCGGCCTACGAGGAGGACGGCCACCTGCTGGCGGTCCTGGCCGACCCCGAGGGCAACGAGTTCTGCGTGGTCGAGCGCCTCGACGGCACCCTGGGCGGGTAGCGCGCGCCCGGTCCGCGCCATGTGTGCGCCGAAGGCGCCGGGGTAGCGCTCACCACACGGCCGGCGCGCCGCCGAACCGCGCGGACGCGGGCCGTCGCGCCACGGGATCCAGACGACGCGACCGGGTGAGGTGGCACACGTGTTTCGGGACCGGCGAGAGGCGGGCGAGCGGCTCGCCCGCGCGGTGGCGGAGCGGGCGGGACCGCTCCCGCGCGTGCTGGCCCTGCCCCGGGGCGGCGTCCCCGTGGCCAGGCCCGTCGCCGACGCCCTCGGCGTGCCGCTGGACATCGTGGTCGCGCGCAAGATCCCCGCCCCCGGCAGCCCGGAGACGGCGATCGGGGCGACCACGGCCGAGGGCCCCGCGCTGTTCGACCAGAGGGCGCTGGACCTGCTGGGCATCCCCGAGGGACGCCTGGCCGAGATGGTCGGGGCCCAGCAGGCCGAGGCGCGGCGCAGGCTGCTGGCCTACCGGGGGGAGGACCCCGAGCCCGAGGTCACCGGATACGACGTCGTGGTGGTCGACGACGGCCTGGCCACCGGGATGAGCGCCAGGGCGGCGCTGACCTCGGTGCTCACCCGGCGCCCCGCGTCCCTGACGCTGGCCGTCCCCGTGGGCGCGCCCGAAGCCGTCCGCGCGCTCTCCGGCGTCTGCGACCGGGTCGTCTGCCTGGAGACACCGCCGGACTTCGGCGCGGTCAGCCTCTGGTACGCGAGGTTTCCCCAGGTCACCGATGACGAGGTGCGCGGCCTGCTGGTGAGGCTTCCCCGAGGGCCCGGAGAACCCGGCGGCCCGGGTTCCCACGGCTCCGGCGGTCCCGGAGACGGCCCTCCCGGCCGCCCCTGACCGTCACCGGCCGCCGCGCACGCGGCGGACGACACCGGGTCGGCGCACCGCACGGGAGGCCGACCCCCACGAAGGGAGAGGACCATGACCGCCGTCGACGTGACGGTACGCACGCCGGACGCGCTGCTCGACGGGCGGCTGGCCGTGTTCCCCGGGGCGACCGCGGTCGTGGCCTTCGCGCACGGCAGCGGGAGCTCACGCCACAGCCCGCGCAACCGGGCCGTCGCCGAGGAGCTCAACCGGGTCGGGGTCGCCACGCTCCTGCTGGACCTGCTCACCCCGGAGGAGGAGCGCGCCGACAGCGCGACCGGGCGGCAGCGCTTCGACATCGACCTGCTCACCCGGCGGCTCACCGGCACCGTGGACTGGCTGGCCGGACACGAGGACACCGCGGGGACGCCCATCGGCCTGTTCGGCGCCAGCACCGGCGCCGCCGCCGCGCTGAGGACCGCGGCCGAGCGCCCCGACCTGGTCGCCGCGGTGGTCTCGCGCGGCGGCCGCCCCGACCTCGCGGGCACCGAGGCGCTCCAGGTCGTGCGCGCCCCCACGCTGCTCATCGTCGGTGGCGCGGACACCGAGGTCCTGCGGCTCAACGAGGACGCGGCCGACCGGCTCAGCGCTCCGCACCGGATCCACGTCGTCCCCCGCGCCACCCACCTGTTCGAGGAACCGGGTGCGCTGGAGGAGGTGGCCGACGCCGCCTCCGGCTGGTTCGCGGGCATCCTGGGCGAGGCGGAGCGATGAGCCCCGGGACCGGCCCGGACGCCCTCCCGCGGCTGTCCGGCCCGAGGTCGCTGGACCCGCTCCTGGAGCGGATCGGCGACGCGCGCTACGTGCTGCTGGGCGAGGCCTCGCACGGCACCGCCGAGTTCTACCGCTGGCGGGCGGAACTGACCCGGCGGCTGATCGACGAGGCGGGCTTCTCCTTCGTCGCGGTGGAGGGCGACTGGCCCGACTTCCAGCAGCTGCACTGCGGCGTCGTGGGCGCGCCGGGGGCGCCCGAGGACCCCAGACGGATCCTGGAGGGCTTCCGCAGGTGGCCGCAGTGGATGTGGGCCAACACCGAGGTGCTGGAGTTCGCCCGGTGGCTGCGCGAACACAACCTGGGGCTCGCGCCGGAGCGGCGCGCCGGGTTCTTCGGCCTGGACGTCTACAGCCTGTGGGAGTCGCTGTACGCGGTGCTGGGGTGGCTGCGCGAGAACATGCCCGAGCAGGTGGAACCGGCTCTGAACGCCTACCGCTGCTTCCAGCCCTACGGAGAGGACCCCCAGGCCTACGCCCGCGCGACGCGGCTGGTGCCCGAGAGCTGCGAGGCGGAGGTCGTGCGCCTGCTGGCCGGGCTGCGCGAGCGGGCGGGGGAGGCCTCCTCCGCCGAGGACCTGGCCGAGTTCGCCGCGCGCCAGAACGCCGAGGTGCTCGCGGACGCCGAACAGTACTACCGGGCGCTGGTGCGCGGCGGCCCCGAGTCGTGGAACGTCCGCGACCACCACATGGCCGACACGCTCGACCGGCTCATGGAGTACCACGGGCCCGGAGCCAAGGCCGTGGTGTGGGAGCACAACACCCATGTCGGCGACGCGCGCGCCACCGACATGGCCGCCTCGGGCATGGTCAACGTGGGGCAGTTGGTGCGTGAGCGCCACGGCGACGAGGGCGTGGTCCTCGTCGGCTTCGGCACCTACGAGGGCCGGGTCATGGCCGCCCGGGCCTGGGGGGAGACCCCCGAGCCGATGCCGGTGCCCGCGGCGCGCCACGGGAGCGTGGAGGCGCTGCTGCACCAGTCGTTCGAGGGGGAGACGGGCCTGCTGCTCCTGACCGGCGAGGGGGCGGTCGATCCGTTCGCGGGCGAGGTCCTGCCGCACCGCGCCGTCGGCGTCATCTACCACCCCGGACGCGACGGGCTGCGCAACTACGTGCCGACCGTGCTGGGGGAGCGCTACGACGCCTTCGTGTTCGTCGACCGCACCCGCGCGCTCACGCCCCTGCACGAGGTCGAGGAGGACTCGGGTGAGGAGGGGACCTGGCCCAGCGGCCAGTGACCCGGCCGGGCCGTCCCTGATCCGGACCGGATGCCTCCGCTGACGCGCGCGGATTCCGGTCCCGCCCGCTGCCCGGTTGTCCGCGGACACGACCGACGGTGCGGCCGTGCGGACACGGCGCCGCCGTCCCCGACGCGCGGCCCCGGGGCCGGGGGAGCAGCGGACAGGGCAGGGGCGCCGGAGCGGAGGTCGCGCACACGGGCGAGGACGAGGAGACCCCGTCGATGGGCTGGTGCCCTGGGCGGGCCCTTCGCGTTCGGCATCCGCGGCCCGGTACCCGGTTCGAGAGCCCTGCCGGATGCGATACAGTTTCACCTGTTGGCGGCGCCGGGAACGGCGTTCGCGCAGCGGACGGGACGTAGCGCAGTTTGGCAGCGCACTTGAC
>NZ_QPFC01000678.1:0-6429 GCF_003427465.1 Nocardiopsis sp. TNDT3
GTACCGAACAGCGTTCGGTACCGTGGCGCCATGAACACCGCGAAGATCTACACCTCCTGCCAGGAGCGCATGCTCGCGCTCGCCGACGACCTGAGCGCGGAGCAGCTCGCCACGCCCGTTCCCGCCCTGCCCGCGTGGACCGTCCGGCAGACCTACGCGCACCTGGCCGGGCTCTGCGCCGACGTGCCCGCGGAACGGGTCACGCCCCCGGCCGACGACGCCGTCACCGCCCGCCAGGTGGCCGAGCGCGAGCACCTGGACATCGCCGCGCTCTGCGCGGCCTGGCGCGCGGACACCCCGGCCCTGCTGGAGGTCTTCGCCACCCGGACCCGGGCCCGCTACTCGCTGCCCGCGATCGACGTGTGGCACCACGAGAACGACGTCCGGGGCGCGCTGGGGATGCCCGTCCAGCCCGAGCACGCCGACGAACTGGCCGCCTTCGTCCTGGGCGCGACGGCCCGCGCGTGGTCCCCCGAGCTGCCCGGGGTGCGCGTGGTGGCCGCGGACACCGGCCAGGAGTGGGCCTTCGGGGAGCGGGCCGACCTGGAGTGGTCGGCCACGGCCTTCGAGCTGGTGCGCGCCGCCACCGGCCGCCGCAGCGCCGCCCAGATACGCGCCATGGACTGGAGCGGCGACCCTGCCGACGTCCTGTACCGCCTGTCGGCCTTCCCCTTCCCGGAGACCGACCTGCGGGTCTGACCGGGGAACGACGGGTGTGTCCGAATCACCCGTGCGGGACCCGGGCCCGCCGATTCCGGCCGGACGGGCCGGAAGCGGCGGTCCGGACGGCCTCCGCCGGTCGGGACGGACTCTCCGCATGCCGGGTCGGCCGCCCGACGGCGGCCGGAGCCGCCCACCGGGGCCGTCGCCGGGAGCCGCCGGTCAGGGCCGGTACGGGATCCGCGGGAGGGCCCGCACCTCGCCCAGCGTGGACCACTCGTCTCGGCCCAGCCGCGCCAGCGGTCGCAGCAGGGTCGCCTCGGGGTGCCCGTCCACCAGCACCGACTCGTCCACGGCCGCCCGCACCACCCGGCCGAACACCACCGTCGAGTCGCCCAGGCCCACCGTCGAGTGCAGCACGCACTCCAGCGCCACCGGGGAGTCGGCCACCCGGGGCGGGCGCACCGACGCGCTGGGCTCGCGCCCGATCCCCAGGGCCTCGAACTCGCTCACCTCCGGCGGGTAGGAGGTGCCGCTGGCGTTGACCTGTTCCCGCATCGGCTCCGGGGCCAGGTTGACCACGAACTCGCCGGTCTCCTCCACGTTGCGCAGCGAGTCCTTGCGCCGCACCGAGGTGAACTGCACGATCGGCGGCTGGGTGCACGCGACGGTGAAGAAGGAGTGCGGCGCCAGGTTGTCCACGCCCGCCGCCGACGTGGTGGAGACCCACGCGATCGGTCGCGGCAGGATCACGGCCGTCATCAGCTGGTAGAACGCTCGTCCGGGCAGGTCTTGCGGTGTCCATTCGGTACGCATCGGCATCGATTATCCCGCCCCGCGCGCGGGCGCGGCCACCGCCGCCCCGCGCCCGCGCGTCCGGCCTCAGGCCGTGCGGTCGAACTCCGCCTGCCGCGGCGCCCCGGACCGGCGCCACTCCATGCGCGCCCAGGGCAGGCGCAGCTCGGAGGTTCCGGTGACGTCCAGCGGCTTGAGGTCCTCCACCGCCTCGGCCTCCCGGTGGCGGGCGAACACCGACTCGGTGTAGCGGTGGCCGGTGTCCGCGGCGACGAACACCACCGTCCGGCCGGGGGAGAGCCCCAGCTCCCACCGGGCGGCCAGGTAGGCGGCGCCGCTGGAGAGCCCCGCGAACACGGCGTGCCGCCGCAGCAGGTCGACCGTTCCGGCCAGGGCCGCGGTGAAACCGGTCCAGTGCACGGTGTCGTAGAGGGTGTGGTCGACGTTGCCGAAGGGGATGGCGCTGCCGATCCCCGCGATGATGATGTCCTTGTCGGGCACGCCGTCGCTGGCGAAGGTGACGCTGCCGAACGGCTGCACCCCCACCAGGCGGGTGCCCGGGTCGGCCTCGCGCAGGTAGGTGCCCAGCGCGCCGGTGGACACGCCCGTTCCCACACCCCCCACGAGCGTGAGGTCCGCGCCCGCCGTCTCCCGGCGGACCGTCTCGGCGACCTCGCGGTAGCCCAGGTAGTGGAGGGGGTCGTGGTACTGGCGCATCCAGTGGTGGTCCGGGTGGGCGGCCAGGACCTCCCGGACCCGGCGCACCCGGCGGTTCTGGTCCAGGCGCAGGTCGTCGGTGGACTCCATCTGTTCCAGGCGTACGCCCAGCACCTCCAGCTGTACGCGCAGGGTGCGGTCCACGGTGGTGGAGCCGATGATGTGACATCGCAGGCCGTACCGGTGGCAGGCCAGCGCCAGCGCGTGCGCGTAGACGCCGCTGGAGCTGTCCACCACGGTGTCGCCGGGGCGGACGGCGCCGCTCTCGACGAGGTGGCGGACGGCGGTCAGGGCCGAGAGGGCCTTGAGGGTCTCGAACCGCAGGCACAGCAGTCCGCCGCCCAGGTCGATGAGGTCGGGGCGGCCGATCGCTTCGGAGACGTGCTCGTCCACGGTCGTTCTCCTTACTGGTGGCTGGGGCGGGCGCGTGCTCCGGAACGCGAAGGTGCACGCGCCCGCCCGGGAGGAGGGCGTGGGTGTTCAGGCCGCCGGGGTCGCCCGGTAGCGGTAGAGCCGCGTGGGGTCGGCGCTGAACTGGGAGAAGGGGAAGGGCTCGGCGGAGACTCCGTCGACTCCGCGGCCGAGGAAGGCGCGCGCCACCGCGCTCGCGCTCTGGGCGTAGACGTACAGGGGGACGCCGCGCCCGCGGCACCGTGCCAGGAGCGGGTCGAAGGTGCCGTTGCCCAGGGTCATGCCGGTGGCCACGACGGCGTCGGCCGCGTCGACCACCTCCTCCATGGACTCCGAGACGGGGTCGCCCCAGCGGGTGGTGCGCAGGTTGAGGTCGCAGGGCAGGCACTCGCCGCCGCGTTCGCGGATGGCGGCCACGAGGGGGTTGACGACGCCGATCAGCGCGATCCGCGCGCCCTCGGTGATGGGGACGAGACCGGCGACGGCGGCGTCCCGGGCCCGCGCGCGCTGTTCGGGCGTTCCGGCGGGCAGGGTGACCGGTTCGGCCCGGGGGTCCTCGCGGTGCGGCGAGGTGTGGGCGAGGTGGGCGTCCAGGGCGGCCACCCGCAGGGGGAGGGGCCCTTGGGCGAGCAGTTCGGCCAGCGGGGCGCCCGAGGCCTCGCGGCACAGCTCCGGCGCGATCTGCCCGTCCTCGAAGGCGCAGGCCCCGAAGGCACCGCCGACGCGCACGGCGACGTAGTGGTTGAGGTAGGTGGTGTCGCCCCCGGCCAGGCGGGTGCCGTGGTGGAGCCAGAAGACGCTGGTGGCCACGGTGTCGCCGACCCGGCCGACGGCGTCGCGCAGGAGGTCGTCGAGGGTCATCTCCCGGCCTCCTGGAAGCGGAACAGGTAGGTCAGGACCCCGTCGCCCCAGTCGTGCCGGTGGTGCACCCCGGCCCGGAAGCCGGTGGCCTCCGCGTGGGCGACGATGCGGCGCAGGTCGGCGGTGTTGGAGGCGATGAGGAAGACCTCCGCGCCGGGGGCCAGCAGCGGGCGCTCGGCCAGCTGGGTGAAGAACTTCTCCGTGATCGCCGCGCCCACGCACACGTTGCGCACGACGTCGGGGTCGGTGCTGACCGTCCGGCTGACCGCGGGCGGGTTGAAGGTGACCACGTCGAGCGCGGTCCCGTCCGGGAAGCCCTCGAACATGTCGCCGGTCACGGGGACGAGTTCGGTGGCGGTGCGGTCCCCGAGCAGGCGTGTGAAGTTGCGGGCGGCGGCCTCGACGCTGGGGCCGTGGACGTCGGCGGCGTGGACCCGGCGGGCGCCGCGCGCTCCGGCGGCGACGGCCTCCACGCCCAGGCCCACGCCCATGGCGGCGTAGTGCCGTCCGCGCACGTCGATGTCGTCGTCCAGGATGCGCTGGTGGATCATCCTGCTGGTCCCGCCGGGGAGGAAGACGCCGGGCGGTACCTCGAACCCCCAGCCGTTCCAGGTGTAGGAGCGGGTGGTGTGCAGGTCCTCGCGCGGCGGGTTGACGGCGAGGATCTGTTCGGCGGGTAGCGGTGGGGGCAGTTGGTCCACGAGGGAGCGGTCCACGGTCGTCCTTCCAAAAGGGGGTCGGGAGTAACACGGGACACCAACGGGGAGCGCCGGATGTTCTGAGTACCGGAGTCCGCGCGCTATTGTAGATAAAACGATAACCATTGTCATTAGTGGGGTCGGAGTTCGCGTTCCCGGGGGTGTTCCATGGCCCCGGGCGCCGCGCGGCGGACGGGCCCGCGACGGACGCGCCCGGGCGGGGGCGGCGCCAGCGCGCCCCGCCGGTGACCATCCGCGGAGAGGACGTGGAAAGACGTGGCCCACCCCCAGCAGACCGGCACTGTGCCCACGGCCCCACCGCGCGCGCACGTGTTCTCGGACCCCGCCTTCCTCCGCCTGTGGTCGGGGAGCACCGCCTCGGGACTGGCCACGTGGGCCATGCCGTTCATCCTCGGCCTGGCCGTCCTGGACGGATCGCTCACCGCCATGGGGCTCGGCCTGCTCCTGGCCACCCGTACCGGCGGGTTCCTCCTCGCCCTGCCGCTCGGCGGCCTGCTGGCCGACCGGCTCTCCCGCCGCGCGGTGGTGCTGTGGGCCGGGGTCCTCGCGGCGGCGGCCACTCCGCTGGTCGCCGCGGGCGTGGCGACCGGCGCCCTGGCGCTCGCGGCCGTGGCCGCGGCGGCCGTGGGCGCGGGCCAGGGAGCCTGTAGACCCGCCTTCCAGGCGCTGACCGCCGAGGTCGTGGACGAGCCGCGGCGCCAGCGCGCCAACGCGGCGCTCACCATCTCCGTGCGGGTCACCACCCTGGTCGCCCCGGGGGCGACGGCGCTGCTCTCCACGGTCCTGGGCGTGCACGCCCTCCTCCTGGTCACCGCCGCGCTCTGGGCGGTCGCCGCCCTGGCCCCGCCCCGGGGCCGGAGCGCGCCCGCCCCGGGAGCGGTGCCCGCGCGCGGCTTCTCCCCGGTCGCCGACTTCCGCGACGGGCTGCGCGAGGCCCGGCGCCACACGTGGTTCCTCGCGGGGCTGGGCGCCCTGACGGCGGTGATCGCCACCGGGTACTCCGCCACGGGCGTGCTGCTCCCGGTTGTCAGCCGCGACACCTACGGCACCGAGGCGGTGCTGGCGGGCGCGCTGACCGCCTACACCGGCGGCGCGCTGGCCGGGGCGCTGCTGATCGGGCGCTGGCGCCCCTCCTCCCAGGGGTGGGTGGCGCTGGCGGGCCTGGCCCTGTACGGGCTCGCGCCGCTGAGCCTGCTCCTCCCCGTGGGCCCGTGGACGGTGTTCGCCGCCTACGCCCTGGCGGGGGTCGGGATCGAACTGTTCAACGTCCCGTGGTTCACCGCCGCCCAGCGCGAGGTCGCGCCCGACAAGCTCGCCCGCGTCTCCTCCCTGGACTTCCTGTTCTCCTACGGCCTGGCCCCGGTCGGGCTCGCGCTGATCGCCCCGGCCACCCAGGCCTTCGGCACGGAGGCGGTCCTGGTCGTGTGCGCCGCCCTGTGCTTCCTGGCCCCGGGGGCCGCGGCGCTCGCCCCCGGTTCGCGCCACTTCGCCATGGGAGGCCATGGGGCCCCGGCCCCGCGAGCCGCCTGACCGGGAAGGCTCCCCCGGGGACCTGCCGGGGCGGCGCCCCGGGTGTTCACCGGTCCCGTCCCGCCCTGCCGCCGCGGGCCAGCAGGTACAGCAGGAAGGGGGCGCCCAGCGCCCCGGTGACCACCCCGACCGGCAGTTCGCTCCCCCCGAAGGCGGTGCGCGCGACCAGGTCCGCAACGGCCGTCAGGAGCGCTCCGCAGGCGGCGCAGGGCAGCAGCCCGAGGGCGCGTCCGCCCAGCAGCCGCCGCACGATCTGCGGGGCCACCAGGGCGACGAACGCGACGGGACCGGCGACGGCGGTGGCCGTGGCCGCGAGCGCGGCGGAGGTGAACAGCAGGGCGCCCCGGGCGAGCCGCACCCGGCCGCCCAGGGCGGTCGCCGCGTCCTCCCCGAGCTGGAGCAGGGACAGCGGTCGGGCCGACAGGAACGTGGTCGGAGCCAGGACGGCCAACCCCACCGCCACCGTCACCACGTGCGGCCAGTCCCGGTTGGCCAGGCTGCCGGTGAGCCAGAGCATGGCGCGCTGCGCCGTGGCGAGCTCCGTGCGGGTGAGCAGGTACGACGTCACCGCGCCCAGCACCGCGGTGACCGCGATCCCCACCAGGACCAGCCGCTGCCCGCTGACACCGCGCCGGTAGGCGAGCAGGTACAGCAGGAACGCGGTGGCCACGGCCCCCGCCAGCGCGCTGGCCGCGATCGCCGCCGCCGTGCCGCCGAAGACGACGATGGCGAGCAC
>NZ_QPFC01000679.1:0-4399 GCF_003427465.1 Nocardiopsis sp. TNDT3
GCCGCGCACACCCGGGGGCGGGGGGAGGCCGCGCGGCGGTGGCCTCGTCGCCGACGGTTGTGCCCCGGCCGTGCGGTGTCCATACCCCCGCCGATGTGGTGCGCGTCACTCCAGGGCGGGTCGCGCCGACGGCACTTCCGGTCACGAGCCCAGCCCCCGGGGGTTGGGCTCGTTAGGCTGGGGTCCAGTGCACCCGAGCGAAGAGGCGGCGCCCATGGGCCCGGTGGTGGAGTCGGTCAGCTGCGGTTCCGGACACACCTTCAGCAAGGAGGTCCTGCCACGGATCCGCCTTCTGGCCGGGCTGGGCGTGGAGGGTGACGCCCACCTGGGCGCCACCGTTCAGCACCTGTCCCGGATCGCGGTGAATCCCGACCAGCCCAATCTGCGCCAGGTCCACCTGGTGGCCGCCGAACTCCTGGAGGAGGTCGGCGAGGCGGGATTCGCGGTCTCCCCGGGCCAACTGGGCGAGAACATCACCACCCGCGGTCTGGACCTGCTGTCCCTGTCCGCGGGCACCGTCCTGTCCTTCGGTGACGGGGCCAGCGTGCGGGTCACCGGCCTGCGCAATCCCTGCGCGCAGATCGACGGTTTCTCCCGGGGGCTGCTCAAACAGGTTCTGCGTCGCGGGGAGGACGGCACCGTGGTGCGCAGGGCCGGAGTCATGGGCGTCGTGCTGACCAGCGGCACCGTCGAACCCGGTACGCCGGTGCGCGTGCGGGTGCCCCGGGGCGCCCACACACCTCTGGAACGGGTGTGAGGGGAAGTCCTCAAGGTCTTCGACGCCCGTGAGGCCGACAGCTCGGTTCGGCGTGCCGGGCGGCGCGTTCGCCGACGTACTTCTCCGCGCAGGCGCTGCGGCGGATCAGGGCCGAGCGCGACCCGCAGGGCGCGGTCCAACCACCCCGTGCCGGGCTGAGGCGGTCACGGTCCGGGCGGCCACTGCCCGGACCGTGGCCGGTGCCTCAGCTCTCGCCGCGCCGCAGGAGGCGGTCGTGGCGTTGGCGGGCGGCCTGGGCCGAGCCCAGCCCGAGGCCGAAGGCGATCTCCTGCCAGGTCATGCCGCGCCCCTTGGACATCTGCAGCAGTCCGGCCTCCAGCTGGTCGAACTCGGCGCGCGCCCAGGGCACCAGGGTCAGGGCGGCGGTGAGGTCGTCCTGATCCACGGCCGGAGCGTCGGGGTCGGGCTGGGCGCCGCCCGCGGCCAGGTCGGCGACGCGCCGCAGGGCGTCCAGGGGCGCCATGGGCATGCGCGCCTCGTCCCAGCGCGTGCGGTGCTCGCCGGTGGCGTGGCGTTCGGTGATGCGCAGCAGCGCCTCATGGGTGCGCATGCGGCGGGCGCTTCGCGGGTCGGGTCGGGTGAAGGCGCTCTCGTGCTGTTCCTCGCTCATGCCTCCAGGATGAGGGCGCAAACACCCTGTTGTCAACTAATGGTTTTCAACGACTTGTTCACTCCGGGTTCCGGTCGGCCAGGAACTCCGCGAAGGTCACCTTGCCCACCGCCCGGTCCGGGGCCAGGTGGCCTCCGGCGCGGTAGGCGGCGAAGACGGCGCCCGGCAGGCGTACGGGCACCGTCCGCAGGTCCGTCCCCGCCCAGCGCTGGTAGGCCGCGGCCAGGTCGCGGAAGGACTCCACGCGCGGGCCGCCCATGTCCGCCACGCGCCCGGCCGGAGGACGGTCGGCCAGGTGGGCCAGGCGGGAGGCGACCTCCTCGACCGCCACGGGCTGCACGTCCACGTCGGGGACGGGCATGAGGGGCAGGCGGGCCGCGCCCGCGCACAGCCTGCGCACCAGGTCGTGGAACTGGGTGGCGCGCAGCACCGTCCACCCCAGACCGGAGGCCGCCAGCGCGCTCTCCACGGTGTGCTTGGTCCCGTAGTAGCCCAGCGGAACCCGGTCCACGCCGACGATGGAGACGTAGACCAGGTGCGCCACACCCGCCTCGCGGACCGCGCGGATCAGGTGGGTGGCCGCCTCGATGTCGCCGCCCGAGGGCGTGCTGGCGCAGTGCACGACGGTGTCCACGCCCTGGACCGCGTCGGACAGCCCGGTGCCCCGGCGCAGGTCCACGGCGAAGGACGCGGGGTCCTCCGGATCGGGGTGGCGGCTCAGGCTGCGCACCTGGTGCCCGGCCCGGCGCAGGCGTTCCACGACGGGCCGTCCCAGGGTGCCGGTACCGCCGGTGACGAGGACTGTCTTCATGGGCGCTCCTTCGCTTCCCGGAGGACCCATGCTAGGTCTCGGGGGACCGGGCGCGTCGGTCCCCGCTGGGACGCCCCCGGGCGTGTCCGCGGCGGGGCGCGCCGCCGACCGCCCTGACCAGGGGGCGGTGGTGTCTTCGGCGCCCGGTGTCCGGTTAGAGTGCTGGCGGCGTCGGCGCAGCGGAGCGGCCGAGCGAGCGGTGAGGGAGTGTGCCCATGTCCGGGATCGCCGGGAGACTGACGGCAGCGGTCGGCGCGGAGCAGGTGGTCACCGACCCCGCCGTCCTTGAGGGCTACTCCCACGACGAGGCCGAGTGGGCTCCCCACGGCAGCCCGGCCGCGCTCGTGCGCCCCCGCCACACCCAGGACGTGGCGGCCGCGGTAGCCGTGTGCGCGGAACTGGGCGTCCCCGTGGTCGGGCGCGGAGCCGGGACGGGGCTGTCGGGTGCGGCCAACGCCGTGGACGGCTGGGTCGTGGTCTCCTTCGAGCGGATGAACCGTGTCCTGGAGGTCGACCCCGTACAGCAGACCGCCACCGTGCAACCGGGCGTGGTCAACAACGACCTGCGCGAACGGGTGGCCCGGGACGGCCTGTGGTACCCGCCGGACCCGGCCTCCGCGCCCTGGTCGACCATCGGCGGCAACGTGGCCACCAACGCGGGCGGCCTGTGCTGCGTCAAGTACGGGGTCACCCGCGACTACGTGCTGGGCATGGAGGCGGTCGTGGGCTCGGGCGAGGTGGTGCGGCTGGGCCGGACCACCGCCAAGGGCGTGACCGGCTACGACCTGTGCGGGCTCATGGTGGGCTCGGAGGGGACGCTGGGCCTGGTCACCGAGGTGACGCTGCGGATGCGGCCGCTGCGCACCGGCACCGAGCACACCGTGGTGGGCTACTTCGACTCCCTGGTGGAGGCCGGCAGGGCCGTCGCGGCGGTCTCGGCGGCCGGGGTGGTGCCCTCGGCGATGGAGCTGATCGACCGGTTCTGCCTCCAGGCGGTGGACGAGTGGAAGAACATGGGCCTGTCCGCCGAGGGCGAGGTGCTGCTGCTGGCGCGCAGCGACCAGCCCGGGGCGGCGGGCGAGGAGGAGGCCGACCGCATCCTGGCGTGCTTCGAGGCGGAGGGCGCGGTCTACGCGGTGCGCTCCACCGACGAGGAGGAGGCCGAGGCCCTGTTCGAGGCCCGCCGCCTGGCCTACCCGGCGCTGGAGCGGCTCGGCCCGCTGCTGACCGAGGACATGTGCCTGCCCAAGGCGAAGGTGCCCCTGATGCTGGAGCGCATCGAGGCGATCGGCAGGCGCTTCGACACCCGCATCGGCAACATCGCGCACGCCGGTGACGGCAACCTGCACCCGCTGTTCATCGTCCCGGCCGGTGACGAGGACGCCAAGAAGCGCGCACAGGAGGCCTTCGAGGTGATCGTGGACGAGGCGATCGCCCTGGGCGGCACGGTCACCGGCGAGCACGGCGTGGGCCTGCTGAAGATGCGCGGCGCCGCCCGGGAGATGGGCCCGCACGTGCTCGCCATGCACCGGGCCGTCAAGGACGCCCTGGACCCGCGGGGCATCTTCAACCCGGGCAAGGTCTTCGCCGCGTCGTAGCCGACGGGGGCCGACCGCGCGGGGCCGGGCGCGGGCGGGCCGCGGACGGCGGGGTGCGGGGTCGTGAGAAGGGTGGAACCGGTCGGGGAGCGGGCGGCGTCTCAGTGGGCAGGAACCGCACCGCGCACGAGGAGACCCCCATGGAGACCACCACCGTCCTGGTTCTGGTGATCGCGGCCCTGGTGGTCGTCGGCGTGGTCGGAGCGGCGGTCGCGGGCTCGGCCGCCGAACGCCGCCGCTCCCGCGGCCTGACCCTGTGGGCCTCGCGTGAGGGGTGGCGCTACGACCGCGAGCGGCCCGAGCTGGTCGACCGGTTCGAGGGCGTCCCCTTCCTGGAACGGCGGTCCAACGCCCGGGCCAGGCACGTGCTGTGCACCGAACTGCGCGGTCGCCGGGTCCTGGCCTACGAGTACGGCTACACCGCGCCCCATCCCCAGCAGCGCCACCGCACCGTCGCGCACGTGTACACCGTGGTGGCGGTGGCCCTGCCCGCGGGCGTGCCGCTGCTCCAGGTGGAGGAGGCGGGCACCGGAGCCGGTGCGCCCCAGCCCCGTAACGGCGGCGCCCGCGCCTGGAGCGCGGGCGAGGCCGCCTTCGACGAG
>NZ_QPFC01000680.1:0-1341 GCF_003427465.1 Nocardiopsis sp. TNDT3
ACCCCTCCGGCGGGCGGCGCCCCGCCGCCCGCCACTGCTCGGGCGGCCGGCGGCGCCTTCGGCCCCCGTGTCTCAGAACCGGGGGGCCGAGGTGTCGACCATCCGCCACGCCCCGGGATCGGCCGGGGCGTCGGTGAAGGCGTAGCGCACGGTCTCGCGGTCCATGGCGAGCAGGGTCACCGACCCGGTCTCCCACGTCCTGCCCCCGCCGAGGTCGGCGCGGGCGACCAGGCCCGTCGGGTCGCCGGACTCGTCGGGGCCCGCCGAGCGGGGCGCGGAGTTGGCGGCCTCGTTGACCAGGCGCGGCCACTCCCCCCAGATCTCCTCCACCCCCTTCGCCCGGGACAGGTCGGCCGGATCGGGCCGGGTGCGCGCGAACTCGGGCGTGTGGCGGGCGGCGCGCGGATCGTCCGGGTTCAGTCCGGTGTTGACCACCATGCTCACGCCGACCGGCAGCGGACGGGTGTCCAGGCACCGGCCGTCCCAGCTGTGCAGTCCGGCCCGGCGGGCGTCGGCGTCCAGCAGGTGGAAGGGCGCGTAGAGGGTGGGGGCGTCGCCGTGCAGAGGGTCGCGGCCCGGGTTCCTGCCCGCCTGCGCGAGGGCGCGCAGCGGCAGTTCGCCCCGGCTGGCCGGGTAGGTGCCCTCCCAGGGCATGCGCCCGTCCCAGGGCCAGCCGTTGAGCAGGGCCGCCGTGCGCGGGCCCGTGGGGTCCACCGCCAGCCAGGTGCCGCCCGCGAGGCGGTCCCGGCCGCCGACGAGGTCGGGCCGGTCGGGCCAGTGCCGGGCGGGCCCGTCCCAGGGCCGGGAGGACATCTCGTCCCTGAGCGCGGCGATGACCAGGGGCGTGTCCGCGCCGGGGTCGAAGCCGACGATGACAGTGCACATGACGACCTTGTGACCTTTGCTGTGGGTCCCCGGTGTGGTGCGGTCCCCGCGACGGTGCGGGCGGAACGGGGATGTGGACAGGAGGTAGACGCAACCGTACCCGGAGGGTGCCCCCGGTGGTGCTCCGCGCGGGCCCGGGGTGGTGCGGGCACCACCCCGGGTCCGGGGGACGGTGTGCCTGTTCCCGGCCCGGGAGTCTTCTAGTCTGTAGTCTCCCTCCCCCTTCGCGTGTGCGGGGCGGATGCCGCGTCCAAGGCGCCTCCCGCCCGTCTCGTTTCCCGGACCACACAGGAGTAGTGCGTGCCCGAGCAACCCGACCGGACCGACGGCGGTGCGGACAGCACCGCGGACAGGCCGCGGGACGCGGCTTCCGCCGTCCCCGGACCACAGGCGGGCGGCGGCGCCCCCGAGACGGCCGGAGCCCCGGCCTCCGCCGAGCCCGCCCCCGCAGGCCCC
>NZ_QPFC01000681.1:0-2830 GCF_003427465.1 Nocardiopsis sp. TNDT3
GGGTAGGGGCCCGCGGGGCCCTCGGGTGCGGCGGGCAGGCCGCTCTGCGGGCCGCCGGGCCAGTGCCCGGTGAGCGCCGCGTAGAGCAGGTTGCCCAGCCCCTGGGCGTCGGTGGCCGCGGGGTCGGGGTTGCCGGCGCCCAGCAGGGCGGCGTCCACACCGATGCCGGTCACCTTGACCGCGCCGCCGCTGCTCCACATGAGCTTGCTCGGGGTCAGGCACAGGTGGTGAAGGCCTCCGGCGTGCGCGGCGGCGATCGCCTCGGCGGCCTCGGCGACCAGCCCGGCGGCGCGCTCGGGCTCCATGGGGCCCTGCGCGAGGAGGTCGGCCAGGGAGGAGCCGATGACCCACTCCTCGACCACGTAGGGGACGGGGGAGGAGTCGTCGGCGTCGAAGACCTGCGTGACGCGGGCGTCGGGAATGCGGCTCGTGGCCCGGGCGGCGCGCACGACCTCGGAGGTGCGCGGGAAGCCCTCGGCGAAGGTCCACACCGCCACGGGACGCGCGAGCGTCTCGTCGGTGGCCTTCCAGCGTGTGGCGCCGCCGGTCTCGCTCACCACTTGGTCTAGGCGGTAGCGGTTGGCCAGCTTCGCACCGGGTTCGATGAGGAAGGTGCTCATGATGGGAGTGACGGGTGCCAGTGCCGTGGTTTCGCGTGCGTCCGCGCTCCCTGGCCGTCTGCGGACCGGAGCGGTACGGGGTGCGCGCGAGGGGTCCGTCGGCCCTGCCTGCTGTCCCCAGCCTCCCTTCGGGCAGTTCGGTTGAACAATGCGGTAGCGGTAAAGCGATGCCTGTCCATGCTAGGACGCGTGAACAGCATCTTCGGAGGACAACGGATACTCGGCCACCTTCCGGTGCGTAACGGAGCGGGTCCGCTCAATCTCAGCTATTCCTGGTGATCAGCGGCGTCGCAACCGGGTTTTGAGCAAATCGAGGAAGGATGTGACTTCTGTCACTTTGAGGAGCTTTGCGGTCACCACGAACAGCACGGCTCCGACGGCGCCTCCCGCCGCCATCGCCGCCAGACCCGGCCAGACCTCGCCCGGCAGGTCCCGGAAGAGGTAGATCATCGTCACCCCGAAGGCCGCGGACGGGGCGGCGGCCAGGTGCAGCCGGAGCAGCGTGGCCGCGGTCCGGCGCCCGTCCAGGCCGTTGAGCCGCCGGTGCAGCATGTACCACATGATGACGGAACCGACGACGTAGTACAGGCCGTACGGTACGGGAAGCCACACCACGACGTGCTGCGGTTCCACGAGGAACAGCAGGCCGATCGCCGTGGTCGCGTGGGCGATCTCGGAGGGGATCGACACCAGGGCCGGGGTCCGGGTGTCGCCCAGAGCGTAGAACACGCGCATCTGGAGCTGGAAGAGCGTGAACGGGATCAGCATCACGCAGAAGACCATGAGGATGCGCCCGATGGCGGCCGCGTCCTCGGCACTCGTGCTGCCCTGCGCGTAGATCAGCACGCAGAACGGGATCGCGAAGACGATCATCGCGACCGAGAGCGGCGCGATCAGCACCGAGGACAGGCGGAAACCGCGTGAGAAGTCGCTGCGCACCTGGTCCTTGCGGCCCGCGGCCACGTGCTCGCTCATCCTGGGCAGCAGCGCGGTGATCACCGAGACGGCGATGACCGCGTACGGGAGCTGGAAGAGCATCGACGCGAACTTGTACGCCGCGATGCCCGCGCCGGACTCGAAGCCCGCGTCGGCGGCCAGGGCGCCCGCGCGGGTGGCCACGTTGGTGGAGACCAGCGCCCCCACCTGCGCGACGACGATGTAGAGCATCATCCACGAGGCGGCTCCGGCCGCCTCGCCCAGGCCCGAGCCCCGCAGGTCCAGGCGCGGGCGCCATCGGAAGCCCGCCGCGGCCAGCGCCCACACCAGGACGGCGGCCTGGACCACCTGCCCCAGGGCGGTGCCCAGCCCCAGCAGCATCAGCTGGCCGTCGGTGACGGTCTCGGGGGTGCGCCCGGGACCGGCCAGGTTCAGGAACCACACGCAGACGCCGATGATGACCACGTTGTTCAGCACCGGCGCCCACATGGGCGCGCCGAACCTGTTGCGCGCGTTGAGCATCGCGCTGGCCAGCCCGCTGGCGCCGATGAAGAAGATCTGCGTGACCAGGTACCGGGCCAGGACGACGGAGACCTCGTACTGGGCCCCGGAGAACCCGCCCGCGTAGATGCGGATGAACCACTCCGCGACCAGCACCGACACCAGCGTGAGGGCGAACAGCACCAGCAGCATCAGGGTGACCAGGCGCTGCTCGACGCCGTCGCCCCCGTCGGCGTCCAGCTTGCGCCGCTTGACCAGGAACGGCACGAACACGCTGGCCAGCAACCCGCCGATGAGCAGGTCGTAGACCATGTACGGGACCATGCCCGCCGTCTGGTAGGCGTCGCCCAGCAGCTGGGTGCCGATCGCCGCCGCCAGGATGATGGTGCGCACGAAGCCCGTGACACGGGAGACGATGGTGCCCAGCGCCATGATCGCGCTCGACCGGGCGAGGTTGCCCGGCGCCGTGTGGGAGGTACCGCCGATCTCGTCGCCGTCCTCCAGGCGGTCGGCGGTGCCCACGTCGCCGATGTCGCTCGGGTCCCGGAGCGTGTGCAGTCCGGTCTCGGGCTCGGTGCCCGGCTCCTCGCGCTCGTAGGTGTCGAGCACGTCCTCCGGCATCACCATGGCGGGCCGCCGACGGGTTCTGTTCCCGTCGGGCGGCTCGGCGTCCCCGGGGGACGTCCGCTGCGGCAGCTCGCTGGACACCGTCGTGCTGTCCTTCACTCTCGTTCGGGCGGCTTCGGGGCCTCGGCGGGGCAGAGCCGGGGGAG
>NZ_QPFC01000682.1:0-1224 GCF_003427465.1 Nocardiopsis sp. TNDT3
CCGGCCGGGGGTTCGGGTGCCAGGGGGTTCGGGGCCGGGCCTCGGGAGCGGGTAGCCGGGAGCGGAGTGCCGGGAGTCGGCCCGAACGGGGTGTCAGGAACCGTCCAGCTCGCGGGCCAGGGCCTTCTCCAGCCAGGTCCGTGCCCGGTCGAGGTAGTCGCGGGCGACGGAGGTCTCGGCGCCCCAGGAGTCGAACCCGTGGGGAGCGCCGGGCTCCAGGTGGAAGGTCGTGTCCACGCCGGCGTCGCGCAGCCTGTGCGCGTACTCCCGGGACTCGTTGTGGAACAGGTCGATGTCGCCGACGCCGATCCAGGCGGGCGGCAGACCGCTGAGGTCCTCGCGGCGTGCGGGCACGGCGTAGCGCGGAACCGTGGCCGCGCCGGGGTCGGTGCCCAGGTAGGAACGCCAGCCGAAGCGGTTGACCTCGTTGTTCCAGATGCGGTGGCGGACCCTGTCCAGGTCGCGCCGGGCTGCGGTGCGGTCGTCGAGCATGGGACACAGCAGCCACTGCCCGACCGGCTGCGTGCCGCCCTCGTCGTGCAGTCGTTGGACGAGCGAGGCGGTGAGGCCGCCGCCCGCGCTCTGGCCGCCGATCGCCACGCGCGCGGGGTCCACGCCCAGGGAGGCGGCGTTGTCCTGGAGCCAGGTCCAGGCGGCGTGGCAGTCGTCCAGGGCGGCGGGGTAGGGGTCCTCGGGGGCCATGCGGTACTCGGCGGAGACGACGGTGATGCCCAGCCGGCGGGCGGTGGCGTTGCACAGCGGGTCGTCCTGCACGGCGCGGCCCATGACCAGGCCGCCGCCGTGGATCCAGACGAGGGCGCCGTCCGAGTGCTTGTCGTCGGGGCGGTAGACCCGTACGCCGGGGGCCGCTTCCTCGGGGAGTTCCATGGTGACGCCGGGCAGGTGCCGGGCGTCCAGGTCCTCCATCAGTCTGCGTGTGAGTCGCAGGGCCCAGGGGCGGTGTACGGGGACTTCCGGTGAACGGAGCAGGGGGCCGCGCAGCTCCGGCGCCACCCTCGACAGCTTCATGACAGCGGTCCTGGGACGGTGGTCGTCGGCACGGGGCCTCCCTCGGTTCGCGGGCGGGCGAGCGGGGCGTCGCGCCGTCCCCCGCCGGGCGGCGCGGATGCCGTCCGGAGCATACCGGAACGGGGTGCGGGGGCGGATGCCCTGGTCGTCTGCCCGGACATCCGGCGGGGCCCGCGCCCCGCAAAGCGATCCCGC
>NZ_QPFC01000683.1:0-2137 GCF_003427465.1 Nocardiopsis sp. TNDT3
GGAGGAGTCGGTCCCCGTCCTGAGCGCCCGGGGGGTGGAGGTCGCCTTCGCGGCCGGGTTCGCCCCCGGCGGCGGCCGGGGCACCGCCCGCGCCGTGGACGGCGTCAACCTCGACGTCTCCGCGGGCGAGATCGTGGCGCTGGTGGGGGAGTCCGGCTGCGGCAAGACCACCCTGGCCCGCGTCCTGCTGGGCCTGGAGCGGCCCACGGGCGGTGACGTGGCCTTCGAGGGCGATCCGCTGCGCTACGGCTCCCGCGACATGCGCCGCTACCGCCGCCGGGTGCAACTGGTGCAGCAGGACCCCACCGGGTCGCTCAACCCGCGCCGCACCGTCTACGAGTCCGTGGCCGAGGGACTGCGCATCCACGAGGGCACCGTGTCCGACGAGGCCGAGCGGGTCGGCGCGGCGCTGTCCAAGGCGGGCCTGCGCCCGCCGGACCGGTTCTTCCCCCGCTACCCGCACGAGCTGTCGGGCGGCCAGCGCCAGCGCGTGGTGATCGCCGGTGCGCTCATCCTGGACCCCGAGGTGCTGGTGGCCGACGAGCCGGTGGCCTCCCTGGACGCGTCGGTGCGCGGCGAGATCCTGCGGCTGCTCCTGGACCTGCGCGCCGACCTGGGGCTGTCGGCCCTGGTGGCCACGCACGACCTGGGCCTGGCCTGGAACATCGCCGACCGGGTCGCGGTGATGTACCTGGGGCGCGTGGTGGAGTTGGGCACCGTGGAGGAGGTCCTGTCCGCTCCCGCCCACCCCTACACCCGGGCGCTGCTGTCGGTGCTGCCCGAGGCGGACGGGGAACCGGTGGTGCTCTCCGGCGAGCCGCCGGACCCCAAACGGGTGCCCCGGGGCTGCCGCTTCCACCCGCGCTGCCCGGTGCTGGCCTCCGGTGAGGCCGAACGCGCAGGGGTGGCCGACCGCTGCCGCACCGTGGACCCGGCGATCCTGGGGGGCGGCGCCGAACGGCGGGTGGCCTGCCACTGGGCGGCGGCCGACGCCGCCGGACGCGTGCGCGAGGGGGAACCGGCCTCCGGCTGAGGCGGCGCGAGGTCCCTCCGGCGCGCTGACCACGAACGTCTCCACGTCATTCCCTTCCATTCCCGCTTTCCGTGACCGTTTCCGGACAGGAGAGGAGAGTGATTCGTCCGGAATAGGGCTTTTATGGGGTCGGTTCGGGATCGACATGACGCACGAAACCCTCGTTTCCGACAGCCTGGCCCCCGCGCCCCGGCCCTCCCTCCTCACCACCGACCGCGACTTCTGGCAGGGACGGGAACTGGACCTGGACGCCTACCTGGCCCGCCTGGGCCTGTCCGGCGACCTGCCACCCACGCTGGACACCCTGCGCGCCGCGCACCGCGCGCACCTGGCCGCCATCCCCTTCGAGAACCTCCAGATCGTCCTGGAGCGCCCCATCCTGCTGGACGTGCCCGCGCTGGTGGACAAGATGGTCCTCCGGGCCAGGGGCGGCTACTGCTACGAGCAGAACCTGCTGCTGGCGGCCGCGCTGGACCGGCTCGGCTTCTCCGTCACCGGCTTCGCCGCCCGCGTGCTCTCCGGCGGCACGGGCGCCCCACGCCCGGCCACGCACGCCCTGCTGCGGGTGGACCTGGAGGAGGGGCCGTGGCTGGCCGACGTCGGCTTCGGCAGCGGCCTGCTGGAACCGGTCCCCTTCGCCGACGGGCACCAGGAGGTCCAGGGCGGGTGGGGCCTGCGCCTGGACCGCGTGTCCGAGGTGGGCGAGGACGAGTGGCTGCTGCGCTCCTTCGACGGTCGCGGGTGGAATCCGCTGTACTCCTTCTCCGCCACCGCGATGGTGCGCCAGGACTACGCCGTCTTCAGCCACCACCTGGTCACCCACCCGCGCTCCCCGTTCCGGGGCAGGCTGGTGGTCCAGCGCATCGGACCGGGTGCCCATCACATGCTGATGGACACCACCCTGACCACCGCCGCGCCCGACGGCACCCGCACGGAACGCGAGGTGCCCGTGGAAGAGGTGGGACAGGTGTTGCAGGAGGTGTTCGGCATCGGCCTTGACCAGGACGAACGGGCCGTCGTCGAGAAGCGCCTCCGGGAGTTCACTGGCATGTGAGCGGCATCACACAGCGGTGGGTGGGAGCGCGCCCACCCACCGCTGTGTGA
>NZ_QPFC01000684.1:0-6438 GCF_003427465.1 Nocardiopsis sp. TNDT3
ACGCGTGCTCGACCGCGTAGTCGGCCAGGCGGGGCTCGACCACGGGCGTCTCCTCGGCCTCGCCCCCGGCCACGAACGCGCTGCCGAGCAGGGCCGTGGCCACGGCGAAGCCCGCGACGGCGTAGCGGCCGCCGGGGAAGGCCGGAAACAGGTGCGCGAGGCGGTCGCCGCGGCGGCGGCGCCCGGGCGCGGCGGCGCGCTCCGGCCGTGAGGGGGCCGGGCCGCCCGCGGCGGGCGGAGTGCCCCCCGCGGTCGGGGGCACGGCGGCCAGGGCGCCGCCGGGGAAGCCGCCCAGGGGGCGCGAGGAGCCCAGGGGCGGACTGCTGCCGAAGCCGGTTCCGCCGACGGAGGGGCCGGAGGGGCCCCGGTCCGAGGGTCCGTGGTCGCGGGACAGGCTGGTGAGCCGTCCCATGAAGTCCATGTCGGGCTCGGGTTCGCACAGGCCGTGCAGGCGGCGCTTGAGGCGGCGCATCATGTCGGCCTCGAAGCGGCACGACTCGCACTTGGCCAGGTGGATGAGGGCGCTCTCGTGGTCGACCGGGCCGAGCTCGCCGTCGACGAGCGCGGAGAGCCGCTCTCCGAGGTGGTCCATACTCACTCCGCCTCCCCGTTGATGACGTTTCCGCCGCTGCGCGCCTCGTTGTCGGCGGCCAGGGACCGCCGGTGCTCCAGGGCCCGGCGCAGCTGGGCCCGGCCCCGGTGGATCCGGCTGCGGACGGTGCCGAGCTTGACGTCGAGCGTCGCCGCGATCTCCTCGTAGGAGAGCCCCTCGATGTCGCACAGGACGACCGGGGCGCGGAACTCGGCGGGCAGCGCGTCCAGGGCGGACTGGATGTCGGCGTCGAAGTGCCGGTCGTCGTAGCGCTGCGCGGGGGAGGGCTCGCGGCCCTCCAGGCGCTCGTCGGCGTTCTCGGCAAGGCCCTCGAAGCGGATGCGGGCCCGGCGGCGGGCCGTGTCGAGGAAGAGGTTGGTGGTGATGCGGTGCAGCCACCCCTCGAAGGTGCCGGGGGTGTAGTTGGCCAGCGAGCGGAAGACCCGGATGAAGACCTCCTGCGTGAGGTCCTCGGCGTCGTGCTTGTTGCCGGTCAGCCGGTAGGCGAGCCGGTACACGCGCGGGGAGTGGGTCCGCACGACCTCGTCCCAGCTCGGGGGTTCCCATGCCTCGAATTCCACGGCAGGGCCGGACTCTGGCACCGCTGCTCCCTTCATCCCGTCGATTCGCCGCCAGGTTGGTCAGGGGGAGTTTGCTTCGTGGCGATCAACGTACGTTCATCCCGTTTCAACGCCCGGGGACGTGGATTAAGTTCCCGCCACAACGCTCGGAGTTCGGTCCGGTTCAGGCTAGTCTTTTGCCAGGGACATGACCTGGCCGCGACCGACATTCTACGGTGGGTGACCACCCGCTGGTCAGAGCCCCACCAGACACGTGAACGCTGTGGGAGGCCGTTATCGCCAGCCCGGAGGAGACCGCGGCCCGGATCACCTGGGTCCGCGCCGAGCAGTCCCGGTTCGAGCAGGACGCCATGGAGGACGAGCCCCTGGCGGACGCCTACGAGGCGGGCAGCCGGTCGTCGGCCCCGCCGGTGGACGCGGCGACGGGCACGGCCCTGCGCTTCCTGGCCGCCTCCATCGGCGCCCGCTCCGTGGTGGAGATCGGCACCGGGTGCGGGGTTTCGGGGATCTGGCTGCTGCGGGGGATGGCCCCGGACGGGATCCTGACCACGGTGGACACCAACGCCGCCTACCAGGACTACGCGCGCTCGGCGTACTCCCGCGCCGGTTTCGGCCCCGGACGTGCCCGGCTGATCCGCGGGACGGCCCTGGACGTGCTGCCGAGGCTGACCGACGGCGGGTACGACCTGGTGTTCGTGGACGCCGACGCGGTGTCCTACCCCCTGTACATGGACGAGGCGCTGCGCCTGCTGCGCCGGGGCGGGATGGCGGTGTTCAACGGCGCCATGGTGGCCTCCAGCGAGCCGGACGGGCCGCTGCGCGTGCCCGACCCCCGCGAGACCGCCGTGCGCGAGGTGATCCGCCGCGTGCGGGAGGGGGAGGAGTTCATCCCCATGCTGATGCCGGTGGGCGAGGGACTGCTGGCCGCCATCCACCAGGAACCCGGCCGACGGTGATCAGCCGCGTCGACGGCACCGACCCAGCCGCCTTCGACTCCTGGTACGCGGCCGTGCGGGCGGCCTCGCTCGCCGACCGCGACCCCGGGGTGGTCCCGCTCCCCCACCCGGACTCCCTGCGCGCGGTGCTCCGCGGACGCGGGGGCGAACGGCGGGCCCTGGCCTACGCGGCCCACGGGGAGGACGGCGGGGTGGCGGGCGCGCTCCTGCTGGAGTTCGGGGACCGGGACAACCTGCACCTGGCCGAGGTCGACGTCAACGTGCCCGTCGCGACGCGGCGCCGCGGCCACGGAACCCGCCTGTGGGAGCACGCCGAGCGCGTCCTGGCCGAGGAGGGGCGCACGACCGCGCTGGGCGAGGTCCAGCTGCCCTCGGACCGCTCCTTCGAGGACTGGCCCGGCGTCCGCTTCGCGCTCGCGCGCGGGTTCGCGGCGGTCCACGAGGAGGACTACTACGTCCTGGAACTTCCGTTGGCCGCGCGGGTCCGCGAGGAGGTCGGCGCCGACGTGCTCGCCCTCGGGTCCCGTTACGAGCTGCTGACCTGGACGGACACGTGCCCGGAGGAGCTGCTGGCCGACTACGCGCGGCTGCGCACGCGGATGCAGGCCGACGTCCCGCTCGGGGATGCGGCCTTCGAGCGGGGGCTCTGGGACCCCGCGCGCGTGCGTGACCAGGAGGAGCGCCGCCGCGCCCAGCGGTACCGCACGCTGGTCTGCGCGGCCAGGGCCGCCACCGGCGGCCTGGCCGGGTACAGCGAGATCGCCCTGCCCGAGGGGGAGGGCTCGGCCTACCAGGAGGACACCCTGGTGGCGCCCGAGCACCGGGGCAACCGCCTGGGCTCGGCGCTGAAGCTGCGCAACCTGGAGACGCTGGCCGCGGAGTTCCCCGAGCGGGTCCAGGTCCGCACCTGGAACGCCCCGGACAACGCCCCCATGCGCCGGGTCAACCTGCGCCTGGGCTTTCGCCCGGTGGAGCGCATGCACGAGTTCCAGCGCGCCCTGCCGGGGTGAGGTCCCCCGCCGGGGCGGCAGGAACTCCCGGACCGGACCCGCTGGCCGGGCCGTCACCGGTGTGACGCACGGGCACCCGGCCCGGGGGCTCGGCTAGCGCTCGGCGAGCCAGCGCAGCAGCGTGCGCGTGGCGAAGGCGGTGCCGCCCTTGCTGAGCAGGCCGCTCTCCTTGGTCGACCGGCCGGGACCGGCGATGTCCAGGTGGGCCCAGGGCACGCCGCCGGTGAACTCGCGCAGGAACAGGGCGGCGTCGGTGGCGCCGGCCGGGCCGAACTCGCGACGGGTGCCGATGTTGGCCAGGTCCGCCACGCGGGACTCGGTGGTCTCGACGTACTCCTCGGTCAGCGGCATCCGCCACAGCGGCTCGCCGGAGGCCCGGCCCGCGGTCTCGATCTCGGCGGCCAGCGCGTCGTCGGTGCTGTACAGGGCGCCCGTGCCCGTACCGAGCGCGACCTTGGCCGCGCCGGTGAGCGTGGCCACGTCCACGAGCACGTCCGGGGCCAGCTCGGCGACCGCGTAACCCATGGCGTCGGCCAGGACCAGGCGGCCCTCGGCGTCGGAGTTGAGCACCTCGACGGTCGTGCCGCCGTAGGTGGTGAGCACGTCGCCGATGCGTGTGGCGTCGCCGCCGAAGGCGTTCTCGGCCAGGGCCAGCAGACCGGTCACCCGCACCGAGGCGCCCACGGCCGACAGCGCGGACAGCACGGCGAGCACGACCGCCGAGCCGCTCATGTCGGTCTTCATCAGCGACATGTTGTCGTTGGGCTTGAGCGAGAGGCCGCCGGTGTCGAAGGTGATGCCCTTGCCGACCAGCACCACGTGCGCGGTGGGGTTCTCGGGGGTGTAGGAGAGCTGCACCAGCCGGGAGGGGCGTGAGGAGCCCCGGCCGACGGCGAGGATCGCGCCGAAGCCGTCGCGCTCCAGCTCCGCCTCGTCCCAGACCCGCACCTGGAGGCCGGAGTCCGCGGCGACCTCGCTGGCGCGCGCGGCCATCCACGCGGGGTCCTTGACCATGGACGGGGTGTTGATGAGGTCGCGGGCCAGGGCGGTGGCCGCGGCCAGCCGGGTGCCGCGCTCCAGCGCGTCGGCGAGGTCCCCGGCGCCCGGGTCCACCACCTCGACCACCGGGGCGGGACGCTTGTCCGCCGGGGGTTCGGCGGTCTTGAGGCTGAAGGTGTAGGAGGCCAGGAGGGCGCCCTCGGCGAAGGCGGTGGCGGCGTCGCCGCCGACACCCGGCCAGGCCAGGGCGGCCCGCTCTCTTCCCCGGGCGGCCCGGGACAGGGCTGCGCCGGCCTTCCGGAGGTCGTCGGGGGAACCCGAACCGACCCCCAGAAGGGCCAGCCGTACCAGCCCCTGGTCCCGGGGCACCGGGAACTGGGCCAGCTCACCGGGTTTCCCGGTGAGCGAGTAGTGCGCGAACAGATCGCCGAGCGGAGCCGGAAGCACCTGTGTCAGGCCGCCCTCGGCGACCCCTTCGACCTCCGCGGGTCCGCCGTCTCCCGAGAGGACGGGAAGGACCAGCAGGTCCGCGGTGGATTCGGCGAGGCTCCCCGAACGGGGCTGGATCTCCGTGGCGAATGGCACAGGCCGCTCACAATCGTTCGCTGTCATGGGGGTCTACGACCTCGGGGGGCCGTCGGGCGTTCCGGCCCGGGTGGGGGAGGGAAAAACGTGGTGCCGGACCTAGCCGACGACACCCTTGAGCGCGTCCCGGAGCTCGGTCGCCTCGGCCGGCGTCAGCTCGACGACCAGGCGTCCGCCCCCCTCCAGCGGGACCCGCATGATGATGCCGCGACCCTCCTTGGTGACCTCCATCGGCCCGTCGCTGGTCCTCGGCTTCATCGCCGCCATGCCATTCCCCTTTCTAGGTGTTTCCTCGCGGGTGACCGGGGCCGACCCACAGCACCGGCGCCGATCCGCTTGGCCCGTCTCGGCTCCGGAGCCGTAGGCCGGTTCCGCGTGACTCTCGCCCGTGTGGCTTGGGGGACGTGAATCACTCTCCGACCATTATCTCGGAGGTTGGCCCCCGTGTGTGCGCCGGTCGGCGGCCGGGCCGCCTCCGGCGGTTTCCACCAACGAGGAAACGTCGGTCAGTAAGGTTATATCGGTACTGGCCGAAACCCGGTGAGCGCACGGGGATCCGCGTCAGCCCCCGCCCGGGGGCGGTGGGCCGGACCCGACAGTCCGGCGACACCTGAACAACATCTCCGACCTGCGCTTTCGTCCCCACAGGGAATCCGGGCCCCGGGGGCCGCGGTCGGACGGATCCGGAACGGCACCGCCTCCAGGCGGTCGAACCGGCGCCCGGGGCGGGCGGCGATCCGGGCGACCGGATCAGCTCAGGGGACCCGTCGACGTCATCCGGGTGCCCTCGTCGGTGACCGAGGACCACTCCGCCCTCAGACCGCCGTCCGCGGCGGGCGCCAGGGTCAGCTCGGCCTCGTCGACGCAGCGGTCCTCGGGGTCGGCGGTCTCGGTGTAGGCGTAGACGCGCCGGTCGTTGTCGCCCGCGGACAGCACGAGCGTCCCCGAGCAGGCGAAGGTCGTCCAGGCGGTGCTGCCGCGCTCGGCGCCCTCCTCGATCCGCACCTCGGCGTGCCAGTCGGCGACGTGCTGGCCCTCGGTGTTCACCTGGACCATCTCGCCCGCCCAGGCTCCGACGAAGTCCTCCGCCGGGGCGACGGCCTCCTGCGCGGTCTCTTCGCCGTCGGCCAGCAGGGCCCACGCGGTGGCCCCTCCGCCGACCAGGAGGACGGCCAGCGCGGCCGCGCCCAGAACGGTGAACTGGCGGCGGCGCCTGCCGCTGTGCCGGGTCGACCGGGGCGGCGGCCACAGGGACAGCTGCACGGGGGAGGCGGCTGTCACGGAGGAAGCGGGCCCTTCGCGCCGATCGTCGGCTCCCGACTCCAGTTCGGCTGCTGTGTCCATCCTCGCCATCCTCAACGGTGATGCACCCGCTCCGGCGGAGCGGGGGGAACGCGGATACAGCGACCGAGGATAGAGCACCCGAACCCGCGGGTTTCGCCCGATAACCGCGCGGGGGCTGTGATGCACGGCATAGAAGAAGGCGAACGCCAGGTCAGCACGGTACCGCCAAACGTGACCCGCGCCACAGCTTTGGGTGCGGGGTCAGCGCTCGTCGCCGCGCGAGGGGGAGGCGTCGGAGGCGTCCGCGGTCCCGGAACCTCCCGCCGCCTCGGGGCGCTCCCCGGTCACGGCGGCCGTCGGGTCCCCGGGAGCCCCGGCCCCGTCGGAACCCTCCGCTCCCCCGGAGCCCGGGGCGGGCTCGGGGCTCCGGG
>NZ_QPFC01000069.1:0-1128 GCF_003427465.1 Nocardiopsis sp. TNDT3
GAACCGGGCCAAGCGGGAGTAGCGGGCGGGCCGGGGGCGCTCCTGGACTCGGGGAGGTTTCCGATGCCAGGGCGGTTCCGGGACGCGTCAGGAAGGCGTGCCGAGTTCGAGCGACGGCGGGCGGACGGGGAGCGTGGCAACGGGCGACCGGGGCGGGCGACGGCAGGCGACCGGGGTGCATGGTGGCGGGCATCGGCGGGCGCACCCCCGAAGCGGGAACCGAGCGTCGTCGCCAGTCGATAGGCTCCCCCAGAGTCCGTGAACCGTATGACGAGGGGAACCGCCCGAGGTGTCCGAGGCAGAACAGGTCAGTGCCGTCCTTGACCGGATGGGCGCGCCGGGCGCCCTGGCGCCCCGGCTGCTGGGCGTGCTGGGGCCAGGGGCCGCCGCCGCGCTGGACGCGAACCCGTGGCTGCTGCTGCGCCTGCCGCAGGTGACCCCGGAGCAGGCCGACTTCTGCGCCCGCAGGCACCTGGGCGAGGGCGCGCGGCCCGGCGACCCCCGGCGGCTGGCGGCACTCACCGGGCACGTACTGCGCATGTCCGCCGCGCGCGGGCACACCGTGGTCGAGGAGAAGAAGCTGGCCTCGGTCGTGGGCGGGTTCGGGGTGGCCGATCCGGCCGCCGCGCTGGAGGCGGCCGTGGCCGACGGGAGCGCGGTGGTGCTGGAGAGCACCGACGAGGACGACGACGAGGACTTCGACTTCAGCGAGGGCGGGGTCCCGGACCTGCCCGACACCGAACTGTTCTACGCGCTGCCCGAGGTGGGGCACGCCGAACAGCGGCTGGGCGAACAGCTGCTGCGGCTGATCGGCGGCAACGAGCCGATCATGGACTCGATGACCGCGGGTGAGACGGTGGACGCGGCCGTGGAGCGGGGCGGGTTCACCGTTTCGGACCGCACGCGCGAGGCCCTGGTGACGGCGACCCTGCGCCCGGTGACGGTGCTGCGGCACGGCCCTGGCGACGCCGCGGAGATCGCGCGGGCGCTGGTGTGCCTGGACGCGATCGCCACCGACAGCCAGGTGGGGATCGCGGTGGCTGCGCCGACCGCGCAGGCCGCGGCGGCCGTCAACGCCGACCTGGCGCGGATCCGCGGGGAGCGGGCCACGGGCGGGGGTTCCGAGGG
>NZ_QPFC01000007.1:0-3798 GCF_003427465.1 Nocardiopsis sp. TNDT3
CTCCCCGAAGGAGTCCTCGCCCACCGCGCCGAGGAAGGCCACGTCGGCCCCGGCCCTGGCCGCGGCCACGGCCTGGTTGGCGCCCTTGCCGCCGGGCACCTGGCGAAAGGCCGTGCCCGTGACCGTCTCCCCGCTGGCGGGCACCTGTTCGACGTAGGCGACCAGGTCCATGTTGACGCTGCCGAAGACCGCCACGCGCGGCGCCGCGGCGCTCACTTGCCCGCCTCCCTGGCCACGGCCTCGCCGGTGTCGCCGTCCAGGCCCACGATGACCGGGGCGTGGTCGGAGGCGCCCTTGCCCTTGCGCTCCTCGCGGTCGATGCTCGCGCCGCTGACGCGGTCGCGCAGCGCCGGGGAGGCGAGCACGAAGTCGATGCGCATACCCCTGCGCTTGGGGAAGGCCAGGCCCTTGTAGTCCCAGTAGGTGTACACGCCGGGACCCGGGGTGTAGGCGCGCACGACCTCGTCGAACCCGGCGCCGACCAGCTTGTCGAAGGCCACGCGCTCGGGCTCGGTGACGTGGGTGCTGCCCTCGAAGGCGGCCATGTCCCACACGTCCTCGTCGCGCGGGGCGATGTTGAAGTCGCCGACGTAGGCGATCTGGGCGCCGGGGTCGGCGGCCAGGCTGGCGGCGCCCGCCTCGCGCAGCGCCTCCAGCCAGCGGAGCTTGTAGGCGTAGTGGGGGTGGTCGACCTCGCGCCCGTTGGGCACGTACAGGCTCCACACCTGCACGCCCCCGCAGGTGGCGCCGATGGCGCGGGCCTCGGCCTCCTCGGGGTCGCCGTAGCCGGGCTGGCCGGGGAAGCCGATCCGCACGTCCTCCAGGCCGACGCGGGAGGCGATCGCGACCCCGTTCCACTGGGACAGGCCGTGGTGGGCCACCTCGTAGCCGCGGTCGGTGAGGACCGAGGCGGGGAACTGGTCGTCCCGGGCCTTGGTCTCCTGGATGGCGAGGACGTCGACGTCGCTCCGGTCCAGCCAGGCGCCGATCCGCTCGGCCCTGGCCCGGGCACTGTTCACATTCCATGTCGCGATACGCACAGCAGAAGGCTAGGCCATGGCGGCGACGGGACCGGCCTCGCCGGGGAGCCGGTCCCGCGTGTCCGCCACCGCGCCTGCGGCCTCGCCGGGACCGCGCGGAGCGGGCCGCGCCGCCGCGGCGCCCGCGCGGCCGTCAGGGGTGGGAGCCCAGCACCCCGCCCACCGCCTTCGTGAAGTCCATCGCCTCCAGGTCGTGCCGGTACATGACCCACACCGCGTACCCGGTCCAGCCGGGGGCGCCGTACATCCCGTAGTGGGCCTGGGCCAGCAGCACGCGCTCCCCTCCGTCCCGCTCGTAGTCCGCCGGGGTCTGGACGAAGGGCGGGTCCTGCGGCGAGTAGGCGTACCCGCCCAGGATCAGGTCGGACCGGCGCACGTGCTCCAAGCCGTCGTACTGGTCCAGCCGGTGCTCCCGGTAGACCCGCTCGGTCTCCCCGTCCGCGACGACGGCGCCGTCGGCACCCGTCGGCATGCTCCAGGCAGTCCGGGCGTAGAGGGGGTACGGATCGGTGTGGGGGGTGCCCTCGTCGGGGACGCGTTCGACCGCGGCCGCCCCCGAGGGGACGTGGACCACGGCGCCGTCGCCCGCGGACCCCTCCAGGTCGCACCGGTTGGCGAAGAACAGCAGGTGACCGTCCTGCGGCAGCGGGAAGTCGAGCACGTCCCGGGGCAGGGCCGCGCAGTCCACGGAGGCGATGAGGTCCGGGAAGCCGTTCCAGTCGACGTCCGGTGGGAGGACGGGGCGGCCGCCGTACCGCCCGGCGAGGACCCCGCCGCCGCCGTCCGCGGGACCCAGCCCGATCTGGGGGCGGGCCAGGCGCAGGCCCGTGTCGACGGCGTGCTCCGGCACGCCGCTCCTGCGGGCCGCGTCGCGGTACTCCTCGAAACTGTCCATGACGGACATGCTGTCGCATCGGGGGGACATCCCGCCGCGCGGGTGCGCGCGTGACGGGAACGCCCGGTCGGGGGCGGCGCGGTGGAGGGCGCGGACCCCGCGCGGACACGGACGGACCCGCGGCGAGCTTGTCCAGCCCCTTGCCCGCCGAGGTGGACCCCGCGCGGACGCAAGCGGGCACGCGACGGGGAAGGAGAAAACAGCCCTGTGGACAACGGGAGCACGGGGCTCCGGTCGGGGAGAATGCGAGGAGGCGACCGTTCGTGCCCCGCTCCTCGGGGGCGCGGGGCACGGGAACGGTCGTGGCCCCGGTGCGGCCGTCCTCCGCACCGGGGCGTGCGCGACTCCCGGCACGTGCCCGGTGGTTGTCGTCGCGCTCTGTTGGACGGCTTCCCACCCCCGGAGGTTCGCATTGGGTCAAAGGTTTTTCGGCACTCCCCGCCGGTCCGGCGCACGGGCCCCGCGGCCCGGAGGAACGGACTGTCGGCGGTCGGCGTTACGGTGGCGCAATGGCAGAACCGCACCCCCGCCGCGACGCGGAACTCTCCCTCTCCCAGGCGCGCAGGATCGCGCTCGCCGCCCAGGGGTTCAGCGACCCCCGGCCCGCCGGGAAGCCGACCCTCGCCCACCTGGCGCGGGTGGTGCGCAGGGTGGGCATCCTCCAGATCGACAGCGTGAACGTGCTGGCCCGCAGCCAGTACCTGCCGGTCTTCGCGCGCATGGGCGCCTACGACACCGCCCTGCTGGACCGGGCGACCACCTCCGCGACCGGGTCGGGGGCCGCGCGGCTGGTGGAGTGCTGGGCGCACGAGGCCAGCCTGGTGCCGCCCTCCACCCGCCAGCTCATGCGCCACCGGATGGAGCGCAACCGCGCCCAGGAGCGCGTGGGGTGGATGGACCGCATCCGGGAGGAGAAGCCCGAGCTGGTCAAGGCGGTGCTGGAGGAGGTGGTGCGGATCGGCCCGGCCAGCGCCCGGCAGGTGGAGGCGGCGCTGGCGCACGACGTGCCGCGCGCCAAGGACCACTGGGGGTGGAACTGGTCCGAGGTCAAGAGGTGCCTGGAGTACCTGTTCTGGGTGGGCGACCTGACCTCCAACGGGCGCAACGCGCAGTTCGAGCGGTTCTACGACCTGCCCGAGCGGGTGCTGCCGCCGGAGGTGTACGCGGCGCCGGAGACCACCCCGGAGGAGGCGCACCGGGAGCTGGTGTCGATCGCGGCCCGCGCCCACGGGGTGGCCACCGAGGCGTGCCTGCGCGACTACTTCCGCCTCAAGTCCACCGAGTCCCGGGCGGCCGTCTCCGACCTGGTGGAGGCGGGTGAGCTGGTGCCGGTGCGGGTGCGGGGCTGGGACCGCACGGCCTATCTGCACCGGGACGCCCGGGTGCCGCGCAGCGTGCGGGCGCGGGCGCTGCTGAGCCCGTTCGACTCGCTGGTGTGGACGCGCGACCGGGCGGAGGAGCTGTTCGGGTTCCGGTACCGGCTGGAGATCTACGTGCCCGCCGCCAAACGGGTGCACGGCTACTACGTGCTGCCGTTCCTGCTGGGCGAGGACCTGGTGGCGCGGGTGGACCTCAAGGCGGACCGCGCCTCGGGGACCCTGCTGGCGCAGCGGATCACGCTGGAGGACGGCGCGCCCGCCGAGACGCTGCCCGAACTGGTCGAGCAGCTGACCGAGATGGCGGCCTGGCTGGGCCTGTCCAACGGCGTCGGCGGCCCGGCGCTGGCCTCCGGCGGACGCTAGGCGCCGCCGTCGCCCCCGGGCCACGCGAGGGGCCCGTGTGCTCGCACATCCGCGAGCACACGGGCAGCGCGGTCCGGAGGGGCTAGCTGTACTGACCACGGAGGTTGGTAACACCCACCCC
>NZ_QPFC01000685.1:0-9211 GCF_003427465.1 Nocardiopsis sp. TNDT3
CTTCCCCCGACCGCCGCCGCCCCAGGAGGAAGGCCGGATGTACGTATCCCACCTGCAACTGGCCGACTTCCGGTCCTACCGCGAGGCCCTCGTGGAGATGGGCCCCGGCGTGAGCGTGTTCGTCGGCGCCAACGGCCAGGGCAAGACCAATCTGGTCGAGGCGATCGGCTACGTGGCCACCCTCGGCAGCCACCGGGTCTCCTCCGACACCCCGCTGGTCCGCCAGGGCGCCCCCCGCGCGATCGTCCGGGCCAAGGTGGTGCGCGACGAGCGGTCCATGGTCGTGGACCTGGAGCTCAACCCCGGCAGGGCCAACCGGGCCCGGATCAACCAGGCGCCCGCGGGCCGTCCGCGCGAGGTCCTGGGGATCCTGCGCACCGTGCTCTTCGCCCCGGAGGACCTGGCCCTGGTCAAGGGCGACCCCGGCGAGCGGCGCCGGTTCCTGGACGACCTGCTGGTGGCGCGCGCGCCCCGGATGGCGGGCGTGCGCTCGGACTACGACCGGGTGCTCAAGCAGCGCAACGCCCTGCTCAAGTCGGCCTCCGGCCGGATGTTCCGCCAGCGCTCGGCGCCCGACCTGAGCACGCTGGAGGTGTGGGACTCCCACCTGGCGGAGACGGGCGCGGAGCTGCTGGCGGCGCGGCTGGAGCTGGTGGAGGAGCTGCGCCCGAGGATCGCCGAGGCCTACGCCGGGCTGACCGACTCCGGGGGCCCGGCCGTCCCCGACTACCGCAGCGGCGCGGTCCCCGAGGGGGTCGAACCGCCGACCGGCCGTCCACAGCTTGTGGAAACCCTGCGCGCGGCCATGGCCGAGGCCCGCGACCGCGAGCTCCAGCGCGGCGTCAGCCTGGTGGGCCCGCACCGCGACGACCTGGTCCTGCGACTGGGCGGGATGCCCGCCAAGGGCTACGCCAGCCAGGGCGAGTCCTGGTCGTACGCCCTCTCGCTCAAGCTGGCCGCCTTCGACCTGCTGCGCTCCGACGGAGACGACCCGGTGCTGATCCTGGACGACGTGTTCGCCGAGCTGGACAGCGAGCGCCGCCGCAGGCTGGCCGAGCGCGTCGGCGACGCCGAACAGGTCCTGGTGACCGCGGCCGTGCCCGAGGACATCCCCAAGGAGCTGGACGGGGCCCGGTTCGGCGTGCGCGAGGGGGGCGTCGCGGGTGAGTGAGCGTTATCCACACCCTGTGGACCGGGGATCGGCCTCCGGCGCGGCCGACCACGGCGGCGGAGGTCTGCGTCCACAGCCTGTGGACGGGGCGCGGCGTCCGTCGGAGCCGGGGCCGTCGGCTCCCCCGGCCCCGACGGGGGCCGACCTGGCCCGCCAGGCGCTCGCGCGCGCCCGGGCCGAGGCCAAGGACCGCGGCGCGGTGCCCCGAGGCCTCCAGCGCTCGCGTCGGCGTGGCCGGTTGCGGTCACGCAACGAGCCCCAGATGTTCGGTGAGGCCGTGCGCACGTGGCTGATCGAGCACGGCTGGCAGGAGCAGGTGGCCATCGGCGGCGTGTTCGGCCGCTGGGCGGATATCGTGGGCGATTTCAACGCGGAACACCTGCGTCCGGAGAGCTATTCGGACGGGGAACTGGTCGTGGTGGCCGATTCGCCCACCATGGCGGCCCACGCGCGAGCGATGGTGCGCGATCTCATGCGCCGTCTCAACGAGGAGCTGGGCGACGGCACGGTCGTCGCCATCAAGGTCCGCGGACCCGGTTTCCGGCGCCGCTGAGGCGCGCCCGCCCGGGCCGCGGGGCCGGGATGCCCGTTTCCTCCACTTTCGCGGCTTGTGGATATCCCCAGGTGAACGCCGTTCCGGAGGGTGTCCGGCGCGGCCGGGGAGGGGCTCCGGGCCGCCCCGGGGCCGCCGGTCGCCGCAGGCGGCACTCAACCGCACCGGGACTTGCGCGCAGCCCCTCCCGCGTGTAGGGAGTCGTCTCCCTCCCTGAACGTTCGTTGTGAGGCGGCACAGGGCCGCCAATGCCACTTTGTCGCACCGTGCGGGGTATCATGGAGACGGTTCTTCAGACGCCTGTAGCCGGTCCCACGCCCCCAGAAGAGGGTGGGCGGACGGCCCCTGTGGCGAACGGTGATCCCCCAGGTGTCGCGGCACGCAGACCCTCCCGATCACCGTGTCACGGGTGACCGTCGCCGCTCGGCCGCGGTCGGCAGGCGTCCCCAGCAGGAGGGTGTTCCCACTTGGCCTACGACGCAGGTTCAATCACGGTTCTGGAGGGGCTTGAGGCGGTCCGCAAGCGCCCCGGAATGTACATCGGTTCCACAGGGGAGCGGGGCCTGCACCACCTGGTCTACGAGGTGGTCGACAACTCCGTCGACGAGGCGCTGGCGGGCCACGCCGACGCCATCGAGGTGACCCTGCTGGCCGACGGCGGCGTGTGCGTGGCCGACAACGGCCGCGGCATCCCCACCGACCTCCACCCGGTGGAGAAGCGCCCCGCCGTCGAGGTCGTCCTCACCACGCTGCACGCGGGCGGCAAGTTCGACGGCAAGTCCTACGCGGTCTCCGGCGGCCTGCACGGCGTCGGCGTCTCCGTCGTCAACGCGCTGTCCACCGCGCTGGAGGTGGAGATCCGCCTCCACGGGCACGTGTGGCGCCAGCGCTACGAGATGACCGCGCCCACCGGCGAACTCGTCAAGGGCGAGAGCACCGACGAGACCGGCACCCAGATCACCTTCTGGCCGGACGGCGACATCTTCGAGACCACCACGTTCTCCTTCGAGACGCTCGCCCGCCGCATGCAGGAGATGGCCTTCCTCAACAAGGGGCTGTCCATCACCATCCGCGACGAGCGGCCCGAGCACACCGACGGCGGACCGACGGTCAACACCTTCCACTACGACGAGGGGCTGTCGGACTACGTCCGCCACATCAACGCCAAGAAGGAGCCGGCGCACGCGTCGATCATCTCCTTCGAGGAGGAGGGCGAGGGGATCTCGGTCGAGATCGCCATGCAGTGGAACCAGTCCTACACCTCCTCCGTGCACACCTTCGCCAACACCATCAACACGGCTGAGGGCGGCACGCACGAGGAGGGCTTCCGCTCCGCGCTGACCACCCTGGTCAACCGGTACGCCCGCGACCAGAAGCTGCTGCGCGAGAAGGACGACAACCTCACCGGCGACGACATCCGCGAGGGTCTGACCGCCATCATCTCGGTCAAGCTGGCCGACCCGCAGTTCGAGGGCCAGACCAAGACCAAGCTGGGCAACACCGAGGCCAAGTCCTTCGTCCAGAAGGTCACCAACGAGCACCTGCGCGACTGGTTCGAGCGCAACCCCGGCGAGGCCAAGGACATCGTGTCCAAGGCCAGCCAGGCCGCCCGCGCGCGCGTGGCCGCCCGCCAGGCCCGCGACCTGACCCGCCGCAAGACCCTTCTGGAGACCACCTCCCTCCCGGGCAAGCTGTCGGACTGCCAGTCCACCAACCCGGAGGAGTGCGAGGTCTACATCGTCGAGGGCGACTCGGCCGGCGGCTCCGCCAAGGGCGGCCGCAACCCTCACAACCAGGCCATCCTGCCCATCCGGGGCAAGATCCTCAACGTCGAGAAGTCGCGCATCGACCGCATCCTCAAGAACGCGGAGGTCCAGGCGATCATCACCGCCCTGGGCACCGGCATCCACGAGGAGTTCGACGCCGAGAAGCTGCGGTACCACAAGGTCATCCTGATGGCCGACGCCGACGTCGACGGCCAGCACATCCGCACGCTGCTGCTCACCCTGCTGTTCCGCTTCATGAAGCCGCTGGTCGAGGCCGGGAACGTCTACCTGGCCGCGCCGCCGCTGTACAAGATCAAGTGGGACCAGAAGGGCAGCGACGCCAGCTACGCCTTCTCCGACGCCGAGCGCGACCGGGTCATCGAGGCCGGGATCGCCCAGGGCAAGAGGGACCCGCGCCCGCGCGACATGGTGCAGCGCTTCAAGGGTCTGGGCGAGATGAACGCCAACGAGCTGTGGGACACCACGATGGACCCGGACCGCCGCGTCCTGCTCCAGGTCAGCCTGGAGGACGCGGCCCAGGCCGACGAACTGTTCAGCGTGCTCATGGGTGAGGACGTCGAGTCGCGGCGCGCCTTCATCCAGCGCAACGCCAAGGACGTCCGCTTCCTGGACATCTAGGCGGTGTCTTCCGGACCTCCGCCCCGCTCCGGTCCGTGTTCGGACGCCCGAACCGACCCCCGCGAGCGGAGGCCGGTCCGAGAGGCACAGCCTGGGCCCCGAGGACCCGGGCCCCGCTCCCACCCGTGCTCAAGCAAGCTTCGTAGAAGGGACCGACATCCGTGACGGATGCGAACAACCCCGACGCCCCTGAGGGCGGGGACTCCACTGTGGAGGCCCCGCCGCGCGTGACCGACCGGATCGAGCCCGTCGACATCCAGGTCGAGATGCAGCGCAGCTACCTCGACTACGCGATGTCCGTCATCGTCGGCCGCGCCCTGCCCGACGTGCGCGACGGCCTCAAGCCGGTCCACCAGCGCGTGCTCTACGCGATGTACGACGGCGGCTACCGTCCCGACCGCGGCTACTTCAAGTGCGCCCGCGTCGTCGGCGACGTCATGGGCAACTACCACCCGCACGGTGACAGCGCCATCTACGACACCCTGGTGCGCCTGGCGCAGTGGTGGTCCATGCGGATGCCGCTGGTCGACCCCAACGGCAACTTCGGCTCGGCGGGCAACGACCCGGCCGCCGCCATGCGCTACACCGAGTGCAAGCTCGCGCCGCTGGCCATGGAGATGCTCCGGGACATCGACAAGGACACCGTCGACTTCCGGCCCAACTACGACGGCCGCTCCTCCGAGCCCGTCGTGCTGCCCGCCCGCTTCCCGAACCTGCTGGTCAACGGCTCCTCGGGCATCGCGGTCGGCATGGCCACCAACATCCCGCCGCACAACCTGCGCGAGGTCGCCGACGGCGTCAACTGGTACCTCGACAACCCCGAGGCGCAGGACGAGGAGCTGCTCGACGCGCTCATCGCACGCGTCAAGGGCCCCGACTTCCCCACCCGCGGGCTCATCGTCGGCAAGCGCGGCATCGAGGAGGCGTACCGGACCGGGCGCGGCTCCATCACCATGCGCGCCGTGGTCGAGGTGGAGGAGGACAAGCGGGGCCGCCAGACCCTGGTCGTCACCGAGCTGCCCTACCAGGTCAACCCGGACAACCTCGCGCTCAAGATCGCCGACCTGGTCAAGGACGGCAAGATCACCGGCATCGCCGACGTGCGCGACGAGAGCAGCGGCCGCACCGGACAGCGCCTGGTCATCGTGCTCAAGCGCGACGCCGTCGCCAAGGTCGTGCTGAACAACCTCTACAAGCACACGCAGCTCCAGGAGACCTTCGGCGCGAACATGCTCGCGCTGGTCGACGGGGTGCCGCGCACCCTGCGCCTGGACCAGATGATCCGGCACTGGGTCAAGCACCAGGTCGAGGTCATCGTCCGCCGGACCCGGTACCTGCTGCGCAAGGCCGAGGAGCGGGCGCACATCCTGCGCGCGCTGCTGCGGGCCATGGACCGCATCGACGAGGTCATCAACCTCATCCGGGCCAGCGCCTCCGCGGACCAGGCCCGCACCGGCCTGATGGACCTGCTGGAGATCGACGACATCCAGGCCCGCGCCATCCTCGACATGCAGCTGCGCAAGCTCGCCGCCCTGGAGCGCAACGCCCTGACGGCCGAGTACGACGAGCTCATGGCGCAGATCGCCGACTACAACGACATCCTCGAATCGGACACGCGCCAGCGGAGCATCATCCGCGAGGAGCTCGGCGAGATCGTGGAGAAGTACGGCGACGAGCGGCGCACGCACATCATCCCCTTCGAGGGCGACATGCGCATGGAGGACTTCATCGCCGAGGAGGACGTGGTCGTCACGATCTCCCGCGGTGGATACGCCAAGCGCACGCGCATCGACAACTACCGCGCCCAGAAGCGCGGTGGCAAGGGCGTGCGCGGGGCCCAGCTCAAGCAGGACGACATCGTCCAGCACTTCTTCGTCACCACCACCCACAACTGGATCCTGTGCTTCACCAACCAGGGCCGGGTGTACCGCACGAAGGCCTACGAGCTGCCCGAGGCCGCCCGCGACGCGCGCGGCCAGCACGTGGCGAACCTGCTCCCGTTCCAGCCGGGCGAGGAGATCGCGCAGATCATGGCGCTGCGCGACTACGAGGCCGCCCCGTACCTGGTGCTCGCCACCCGTGAGGGCCTGGTCAAGAAGTCCCGTCTGGAGGACTTCGACTCGGCGCGCGCGGCGGGCATCATCGCGATCAACCTGCGCGAGGGCGACGAGCTGATCGCCGCCCGGCTGGTCTTCCCCGACGACGACCTGCTGCTGATCTCCAGCGACGCCCAGGCGATCCGGTTCCCGGCCTCCGACGAGTCGCTGCGCCCCATGGGCCGCGCCACCAGCGGCGTGATCGGCATGCGGTTCCTGGAGGACGACTACCTGCTGAGCATGGACGTCATCCGGCCCGGCGACGGCTCCACGGACGTCCTGGTCACCACCGAGAACGGCTACGCCAAGCGCACCCCGTCCGACCAGTACCCGGTGCAGAACCGCGGCGGCAAGGGCGTGCTGACGGCCAAGGTGGTGGAGGCCCGCGGCAAGCTGGTCGGCGCCCTGATGATCGACCCCGAGGTGGACGAGGTCTTCGCGATCACCTCCGCTGGCGGTGTCATCCGCACCGGTGCCGACGAGGTCAAGCGGTCCGGCCGCACGACCATGGGCGTCCGGCTGATGAACCTGGCCAAGGGCAACAAGATCGTGGCCGTGGCGCGCAACGCCGAGGCCGCCGAGGAGGAGGCCGTCGAGACGGCCGAGGACGCGGGTGAAGCGGCCGCCGACACGGCCGAGGACGTGAACGCGAACGCCGAAGGCAACCCGGAGGCCTAGACTTCGCGTTAGGCCCCATATGGGCCGCGGGGTTCGTTTTGCGCGGACCCCGCGGACACCCTGGTCGCGCCAATCACCCGTTCTCAAGGAAAGTCCAGCGGTAACGTTTCTATGTCTGACAACCAGCGGAACACCACCACGAACGAAACCGACCCGGACACGGCGGAGACCGCCCGGGACGGGGACGTGGAGACGACCGAGAAGGACACGGCAGAAGCGGGGGCCGCCGTGACCACCGAGGTCGGCGACAAGGCCGAGGCGGCGACGGGCGCCACCGAGGCCGGCACGGCCGAGGAGTCCGGCGAGGAGTCGGGGAGCAAGCCCGGCGACGAGGACGAGGGCTCCGCCGACAAGGCGGACACCGGGTCCGGGACCGCCGCCGGACCGGCCGGATCCGTGGCGGAGGACCGCGCCGAAGCGGGGGGAACGCCAGTGTCCGAATCGAAGACCTCGGTGCCTGAGGGTCCGAGCGCCGTGAAGGCCAGCCTGTCCAGCCGTAAGGCACACCTGTCGGTCTCCCGTGTGGAGCCGTGGTCGGTGATGAAGTTCAGCTTCGTCGTCTCCCTGGTGTGCTTCATCATCCTGTTCGTGGCGATCGCGGTGATCTACGCGACGCTGTCGATGCTGGGTGTCTTCGACGAGCTGACCAACATGCTCACGGCGCTCCTGGAGGGCGACGGGACCGAGGACGAGCTCGGCCTCGACCCGGCCTCCTGGTTCTCGCCGGGCCGCGTCCTGGGGTACACCGGCGTGGTCGGCGCGCTGAACATCGTGCTGATCACCGCCCTGTCCACGGTGGGCGCCATGCTGTACAACCTCGTCGCCGACCTGGTCGGCGGCATCGACGTGACGCTGTCCGAGGCCGAGTAGCACCGCCGTGAGGGCCCGGTCCCCGCTGGGGCCGGGCCCTCACGCGTTGGTTCGGAGCACTTCCGCACCCGGGTAAAATGGGAGGTGGAAAGGGACGTGTGCGCCGCGTCCCGCCTCGCGTCCGCCCCGGATCACCGGTTCGCCCCGGTCCCGCCGATGCGGTAGAGTTCCACACGCAGCAAGGGCGTATAGCTCAGTCGGTTAGAGCGCATCCCTGATAAGGATGAGGCCCCAGGTTCAAGTCCTGGTACGCCCACACACGAGAAGGCTCCCCACGGGGGGCCTTTTCTCATGTCCGCGCCTCACACGTGCGTCGGCGCCCGAGGCGCGGCCCGGCCGGGCACCGTGTTCCCGTGTCGACAACGGGCCGTGTCGACCTGTCGACTCGTGTACCCGTCGACTCGGGGACGCTGGTGCGATCAGGGCACCTGTAGGATGCGGCGCACCGGGAGGGCGTCGTCACCTCCGCCCCGGAGCGCGGGACGCGGGCGGCCTCCAGAGCGAGGACGGAGAAGCGTGGCCACGACCTTCGACTACCAGCTTCCGTTCCACATCAACCAGGTGTGGAACATGCTCCCCCACTCCGTGTCGCGCACCAAGGGGCCTCGGGCCCGGGGAACCCGGTGCCCGGCGCCGGTTACCGCTACGCCTTCTCCACCGGCATGAGCCTGCTCACCCGGGGGTTCAACGTGTACGTCGACCTCTTCCCCATCCCCGGGGCACGCGCATGAGGGTGACGCCCAGCATGAAGTTCGGCGTCGTCGACTGGGGCGAGGGCGGCGAGGTCGCCGCCAGCCTGCACCACCACCTCGGCAACATGCTCCAGATCCAGGTCAACCAGGGCTACGGCCGGGGCGGGCGGTAGGGCCCGCGCCGGAACCGGTCGACGGAACGGGCGCCGCCCGGCTCCGCCGCCGCGCCCGGTCGAGCCGGGAAGAGGCTCCGGGTCGACGTGTCGACTCGTGCACGTGTCGATTCATGTACCTGTCGACCCGGGGACCTGCCGCCCGGGGCCGTCAGCCGCACGTGCTGACCCTCCCGGCGAGCGCGGCGTTGAGCTCGCACACCATGTCCTCGGGGTGCGGGTCGGTCGAGCCCGGGCGGATCTGCGTGTCCACGTGGTCCCGCAGCACCTCGCTCACGTACGGGTAGTAGGGGGTGCGCGGCCGCAGCAGTCCCTCGCCGACGGCGTCGCGCAGCTCCTCCCAGTACCGCACGTCCCGGTCCTCGGCGTCGCTCAGCCGGTAGCCGCTGCCGCGGGCGGGGAGCAGACCGGCCTCCCGGAACTCCGCCTGGACCTCCTGCCCGGTCATGGCCGCGACCAGGCTCCAGGCCTCGTCCCGGTGCGGCGACTCCCCGGTGACCGCCAGGCTGTTGCCGCCGAGCACGGCCGCGGGCAGCCGGAGCACCCCGAACGCGGGGTCGCCGCCCCCGGCCT
>NZ_QPFC01000686.1:0-4096 GCF_003427465.1 Nocardiopsis sp. TNDT3
CCGTTCACGGGAGCGGCCGCCATGGGGCGGCCGACGCGGTCGAGGTGCGCGCGTCGGTGAGCGCCATCGCTCACCCGCTCACCGGGCCGGATGTCACGCCCTCCCCGGCCGACCGCTCGCGGGCGGGAAGGGTCTGGCGGAGGGTGGTCAGGGCCAGGTGGGCCGCGGACGCGTCGACCGGCCTGGTGACGTCGAGCCCGGTGGCCTCGGCGAAGCGGCGCAGGCGGTTGATCACCGTGTTGCGGTGGCAGAACATCGCCTGCGCGACCTCGGTCACCGAACCGGTCCGGTAGTAGGCCTCGACCGTCTCGACCTGCAGATCGACCTCGCGTTCGGTGAACCCGCCGAGCGCCTCCCGCACGTCGCGGGCGAAGGCCCCGGCGGCCGGGCCCAGGCGCGCGCCCGCCAGCCGGGTCCAGTGGCCCTCGACCGTGGCCGCCGCGCCGGGCCGCGCCCACTCCGCCAGCTCGCGGGCGAGCCGCCACATGGGGGCTATCTCCCCGATGCCGTGGGCGCTCGGGGAGATCCCGACGGGTTTGCCCAGCAGCGTCTCCCGGGCGGCCCCCGCGGCGTCCCCCGCGGGGACGATGGCGAACTCCACCCCGTCCAGGCGGAGCAGGACGGCCCGGGGAAGCGTCTGGCCGACCCAGCCCCGGAAGTCGCGGGCGTGGTTGCCGTTGGCCACCAGGACGAGGTGGACGCCGTCGGGGCGCAGGCCCAGTGCCCGCGCCGCCTGCTCGTTCAGCCGCGTGTCCCCGCCGGAGCCGCTGAGCAGGTGCCGCAGGAGGAAGGCGTGCTCCAGCTCCAGTTCCGCGCGCATCCGGGCGATCTCGTCGGTGTAGCCGGTCTGCACGTGGGTGGTGTGCACCTCCACCGCCTCCCAGATGGAGATGACCTCCTCGGAGAAGTCGCGGAAGTCGGCCTCGGCGACGTGGGCGCGCATCGCCTCCCAGAGGAAGCGGAAGTCCATGCGCACGGCCCGCAGCAGCGACTCCAGGGGGATGCCGCGGCGGGCGCGGGAGCGTCCGACCTCGACCGAGTGGGCGCGCAGCTCGCCGTGGCGGTCCCGTCCCCGCAGGAGTTCCAGGAGGAGTTCGAGCGTGGCCCGGGCCGTGCCGTACAGCTCGGCGTCGTCGATGACGGTCTCGGCGTACCCGGTCAGCTCGCGGACCCTGCGCACGTAGGTCCAGGCGACGGTCTCCAGCTCCTCCAGGCACGCCTGTGCGGCTCGGGGGATGACGTCCGACGGCGCTGTTTTGTGCATGTGCACATTCTAGGCGGCGTTCTCGTTGGGTTATGCGCTTGTGGGAGTGCGCTTTTTCCAAGACGATGATCGGCATCACACCTGGTCGCCGACGTCCCGTCCGACCGGTGCACATCTCCCGGAGGATCACATGCCACAGCCCGACCCGGCCCCGGCCGGCGCGAGAGCGCCGAAGGTCAACGCGGCCGACGCCAGGCGCATCGCCTTCGCGGCCTTCGTCGGAACAGCCCTGGAGTGGTACGACTACTTCCTGTTCGGCACGGCCGCCGCTCTGGTCTTCAACCGCCTGTTCTTCACCGAACTCGACCCGGGCGCGGGCCTCATGGCGGCGCTGGCGACCTTCGGCGTGGGCTTCGCCGCCAGGCCCATCGGATCCCTGATCTTCGGCACCATCGGGGACCGCTACGGACGGCGCCCCGCACTGCTGATGACCATCGTCATGATCGGCTGCGCGACCGGGCTCATCGGCGTGATCCCCGACTACATGGCCATCGGGATCGCCGCGCCGATCCTGCTCGCGGTCCTGCGGCTCCTCCAGGGCCTGGCCGTGGGCGGCGAATGGGGCGGCGCCATCACCATCGCCATCGAGCACGCCCCCGAGCGCCAGCGCGCCCGCTACGCCGCCCTGGTCCAGATCGGCTCCCCGGTCGGCACGCTCATCTCCTCGGCCGCCTTCGCCGCGGTGCTGACGCTGCCCGCGGCCGACTTCGACGCCTGGGGGTGGCGCCTGCCGTTCCTGGCCGCGTTCCCGCTGCTGGGCATCGCCCTCTACATCCGCTTCAAGGTGGAGGAGTCCCCCGTCTTCCAGGAGCTGGTGCAGATGGAGGACCGCGCCAAGGTGCCCGCCCTGGCCCTGTTCCGCGAGGCCGGGGGCCGCCTGCTCGTGGCGGTGGCCGCAGCGCTGCTGGGGGTCGGCGGCTTCTACGTGATGACGACCTTCGTGGTCTCCTACGCCTCCACGGTGCTGGAGGTCGACCGCCAGGCGGTCGTGAACGCCACACTCGTCGCCGCCGTCTTCCAGATCGCCACGACCCTGGTCGCCGGGCGCGCGGCCGAGCGCTTCGGACCCGGCCGGATGACGGTGATCGGCGCCCTGGCCACCGCCGCGGCCGCGTTCCCCCTGTTCCGGCTCATCGACACCGCCGACCCATGGGCGATCACCGCGGCGGTGACCATCGGCATCTGCCTCATCACCCTGGCCTACGCCGTCACCGGCACCCTGCTGGCCGACCTCTTCCCGCCCCGGCTGCGCTACAGCGGGGTGTCCCTGGGCTACAACCTCGCCGGAACCCTCAGCGGGTTCCTCCCGCTCATCGCCACCGCGCTCCTGGCCGTGGACGACGGCGCGTCCTGGCCCGCGGTGCTGGTCCTCATCGGCATCTGCGCCGTCACCGCGGTCGGCGGCCTGGCCGGCGAGCGGATCAGGGCCGCGGACACCCACGCCGCCGCCGACGCCCGGGCCGCGGCGTGAACCGCCCGCCCGCACCGACCACAACCCCGCAGGAGGAGAACCCCATGAACCTCGCACCCGACGTCGTCGCGCGCATCGAGGCGGCGGTCGACGACGCCTTCGACGCCCAGCTGGACTTCACCCGGGAACTCGTGCGCCACCCCTCCCTGCGCACCCGGGAGTCCTCGGCGCAAGATCTGATGCACGAGGCCATGGAGCGGCGGGGGCTGGCCGTGGACCGGTGGGAACTCGACCCGGAGGAGATCTCCGCCCACCCCGGCGCCGGGAAGATCACGGTCTCCTACGAGGGCGTGGAGAACGTGGTGGGCACCTACACCCCGGCTCAGGGCGGGGGCCGCTCGCTGATCCTCAACGGCCACATCGACGTGGTCCCCGAGGGCCCCCTCGGGGAGTGGTCCCGCTCCCCGTGGGACGCCCCCGTCATCGACGGCTGGCTGCACGGCCGGGGCAGCGGCGACATGAAGGCGGGGCTGGCGGCCAACCTGTTCGCTTACGACGCCGTGCGCGCGGCCGGGTTCGCCCCCGCCGGGCGCATCCACTTCCAGTCCGTGGCGGAGGAGGAGTGCACCGGCAACGGCGCGCTGGCGACGGTCCAGCGCGGGTACACCGCCGACGCCGTCCTGATCCCCGAGCCCGAGGAGGACATGCTGGTCCGCGCCAACGTCGGCGTCATCTGGTTCACCGTGCGGGTCGCGGGGCACCCCACGCACCCCAGGGAGATGGCGTCGGGGTTCAACGCGATCGACGCGGCGCACCACGTGATGGGGCGGCTGCGCGTCCTCGAACAGCGCTGGAACGACGAGAGGGGCAGCCACCCCCACTTCGAGGACCTGGACCACCCCATCAACTTCAACCTCGGCGGCATCAGCGGCGGCGACTGGCCGTCGAGCGTCCCCGCCTGGTGCGAGCTCCAGGTCCGGGCGGCGATCTACCCGGGGGTGAGCGCCGACGACGCCTGGGAGCAGATCCAGGGGGTGCTGCGGGAGACCACCACCGACGACGCGGGCAACCCCATCGAGGCCGTGGGCGAGCGGACCGGCTTCTACGCCGAGGGCTACGTCCTGCCCGAGGGCACGGAGGCCGAGAACGTGCTGCGCCAGGCCCACCGGACCGTCTTCAAGGACGAACTGCGGACCTTCACCACCCCCGGCTACCTCGACGGCCGCGTGTACGCCCTGTACCAGGGGATCCCCGCGCTGGTCTACGGGCCGGTCTCGGAGGCCATCCACGGGTACGACGAGCGCGTGGACGTGGAGTCCGTGCGGCGGATCACCAAGTCCATCGCCCTGTTCATCGCGCAGTGGTGCGGACTGGAGGAGGCCGCCTGAGGCCGGGCGCGTTCGGGGAGGCCCGTCCCGGGC
>NZ_QPFC01000687.1:0-2292 GCF_003427465.1 Nocardiopsis sp. TNDT3
CTCCCTCCCCTTCCGGTTTTCGGTCCCACCCTCCGCGCTCGGTCGGGGCTTCCTCGCACTCCCCGCTGTGCCCACGCGGAACAGGGACTCTTCCGCCACCCGACCCTGCCGCCGAGCGGATTTCGGTCAGATACATAACCCCTGTTACGGACATAGCATCCGGCCGGAGAACCGCAGGTCACGCGAGCCGCGCCCGGCCGTCCCGGAAAACCTTCGCGCACCTCTCGAACACACCTCCGCAAACACCCCTCTGAACAGGCATAACACAAAGGCACCAGCGTCTCCGAAACCCGGCGGGAAACGCGTCGGGAGCGGCGTTTGCCGGAATTGCGCGGCGAGCATCCTTCCTATGGGAGCCGCGGCCGCACAGGCCGTTCTCCCAGGCCAGACCATCCGCTCCGACCTCCCCGAGCACCACAGACACCACCTTGGTCGAAGACCGGAGGAAACCACGACGTGTCCGCCCTCGCGATCGCCCCGACGTTTCTCAGCGACTTCACCCGCCTCACGCCCGACGTCCAGCTCAACACCCTGGCCGTGATGCGCGCCTGCCAGGTCGGCGACGAGCCCGACCTGGAGTCCGTCGCGGGCGCCGCCGACCCGGGCGTCCGGGTCGTCAGCATCGCCCCCGACTGGTCCGGCGTCGTCGTCCCCGACGCCGCGGGCCACGGCCGGACCGGTGACGGCGGCCTCGCCGACGGCACCCACTACCGCCTGGTCACCGTGCGCCCACGCGACGAGGCCCTGCGCTTCGCGCGCGACCTGCGCCCCGAGGTGTCGGCCGGGATCGACCCCGCCGAGGCCGACCCCACGCCCAGCGGCCCGCCCGAGCTGGCCGGGGCCCTGAGGGCCCCCTTCGACCAGTGGCAGCTGACCCTGCACCCCGACCAGCACCGGATCACCGAGGCGCACTACAACGGGTCCACGCAGGTCACCGGCGGCCCGGGGACCGGCAAGACCGTGATCGCGCTGCACCGCGCCGCCTACCTGGCCGAGCGCGACGCCGCCGCCCGCCCCGAGGACACCCGCGAGTCGGTGCTCCTGACCACCTACAACCGGGCGCTGGCGCAGTCCCTGGCCGAGCGGCTCGACCAGCTGCTGCCCGACCCCGCCGTACGCGCCCGCGTGCGCGTGGCCACCATCGACAGCCTCGCCCGCTCCGTCGTGCAGACCCACACCAGCGTGGCGCCCCGCATGGTCGGCAAGGACGAGCTGGCCCGGCGCTGGCGCGCGGTGGCGGTGGCCGACGGCCTGCCCTTCTCCGGCCGCTTCCTGGTGGACGAGTGGGAGCAGGTCATCCTCGCCAAGGGCCTGGAGCTGCTGCCCGACTACATCCGCTGCGAGCGCAGCGGGCGGGTGCAGCACCTGGCGCCCGAGCACCGCCGCCAGGTGTGGGAGACCGTGCGGCGCTACGTCGGCGCCATGAGGGTGGAGGGGATGTGGTCCTACCCCCAGCTGGCCGCCGAGGCCGCGCGGATCCTGGGCCACCGCGAGCCGCTGTTCCGGCACGCCGTGGTCGACGAGGCCCAGGACCTGCACCCGGCCCAGTGGCGGATGCTGCGCGCCGCCGTCCCGGAGGGGCCGGACGACCTGTTCATCGTCGGCGACCCGCACCAGCGGGTGTCCGACAACCGGGTGTCGCTGGCCTCGCTCGGCATCAACGTGCGCGGGCGCGGCCAGCGGCTGCGGGTGAGCTACCGGGTGACCCAGGAGATCCTGGACTGGAGCATGCCGATCCTGGACCGCCGTGCGGCCCTGGGCATGGACGACAACGCCGACACCCTGGCCGGGTACCGCTCGCTGCTGCGCGGTCCGGCGCCGGTGGTGCGCGGCTGCGAGGACCGCGCCGAGGAGCTCACCGCGCTGGGCGACTGGGTGCGGGTGTGGCTGGAGGCCGGGGTCAACCCGGCGGAGATCGCGGTGGCCGGGCGCAACCAGTGGATCGTGCGCGGCATCGCCAAGGAGCTGGAGGCCAGGGGCGTTCCCACCGCCCAGCTGGAGGACAGCGGTGCTGCCGAGGCGGTACGCGTGGGGACGATGCACCGGCTCAAGGGCCAGGAGTTCCGGTGCGTGGCGCTGATCGGCGTCAGCGACCACCTGCTGCCGCCCAAGGCCGCGATCGAGGCCGCCGACGGCGACCAGGTGGCGCTGGAGCACGCCTTCCAGCAGGAGCGGACGCTGCTGTTCGTGGCCTGCACCCGGGCCCGTGACGCGCTGTACGTGTCACACGTGGGCCGGGCCAGCCGTCTGATCGACCCCGGTCTGTGACGGCGCGGGGGCGGGGGCGTCGCG
>NZ_QPFC01000688.1:0-7563 GCF_003427465.1 Nocardiopsis sp. TNDT3
GCGGGTGGGCGGGGCGGACGGGGACGGCGGTACCGGCGCGCACCCCGGGACGGGTGTGCCCTTCCGGTCGAAAGCCGAGCGGTACGGGCGCGCGTCCCGGGGCAGGCGTGCCGTTCCAGACCGAAGCCGAGTGGTACCGTCGCACGCCCCGGGGCAGACGTGCCGCTCCAGATCGAGGCCGAGTGGCACGGGCGCACATCCTGGGACAGGCGTGCCGTTCAGATCCGAAGCCGAGCAGGACCGGCGCGCACCACCGCCGGTCAGACCGGGTCGGACGACCGCAGCGGGAAGCTCACCCCGGTCATCTCCTCCGACAGCGTCCACAGGCGCTTGGCGGCGCGACCGTCCCAGGCGGCCTCGCTCCGGCTGGACAGGGCGGGGGCGCCGCGCGTGCCGCCCATGGCCTTGGGTCCGGCGAAGGCCGCGCCGGGCACGTCCTGGGTGGCGGCGTAGATCGTGGGGAGGGCGCCATTGGCGGCGCTCTGGGCGAAGACCCTGTTGCCGAGCATGAGGGCCGCCCTGGAGATCGGGTTGGCCCCGTGGCTCTGGAGGTTGGTGGCCGCGTAGCCGGGGTGGGCGGCGGTGGAGAGCACGGGGGAGCCCACCGCGTCCAGGCGGCGCTGGAGCTCCAGTGTGAACAGCAGGTTGGCGAGCTTGGACTGGTTGTAGGCCCGGTAGGGCGTGTAGCCGCGGTCCAGGTTGACGTCGTCGAAGTCGATGCCCCGGGCCATGCGGTGCATTCCGGAGGAGAGGGTGACCACCCGTCCGGTGACGTGTTCCAGGAGCAGGTTGGTCAGGGCGAAGTGGCCGAGGTGGTTGACGCCGAACTGCGTCTCGAACCCGTCCTTGGTCACGCCCTTGGCGACCGCCATGACGCCCGCGTTGTTGATGAGCAGGTGGAGGTCGCCGTTCCAGGCCTCGGCGAAGGCGCGCACGGACGCCAGGTCCGCCAGGTCCAGGTGGCGCACCTCGGTGTCACCCCGCACCCCGGCGGCCTCGGCGCGCCCCTTGGCCACGTCGCGCACGGCCATCACGACGCGCGCGCCCGCACGGGCCAGGACGCGTGTGGTCTCGATGCCCAGGCCGCTGTTGGCTCCGGTGACGACCGCCGTACGGCCGCTCAGGTCGGGGATGCTGACCGCTGTGGTGTCCATTGCGCCACGGTAGGCGAGCGCACCCGGGCTGTCCACGGCGGCCACGGAGAGCGTGACACCCCGGGCTGTCCGCAGTATTCACAGCAGTCACAGACACCACGTCGGCCACAACACCCCGGGCTGTCCCTGGTGCCCCGGCTCCCCCGGGCTGTCCCTGGTGGCCACGAGGGCCGCGGGGGCCGCGAGGGTGTCGGTCTATCCTGGTTTCCATGGCCGACCGCCCCTACCACCACGGAGACCTGCGCGCCGTCCTGCTCGCCAACGCCGAACGCGCCCTGGCCGAACGGGGGCAGGCCGCGCTGTCCCTGCGCGAGATCGCCCGCGAGGCGGGAGTCAGCCACGCCGCGCCGGGCCGCCACTTCCGGGACAAGCAGGCGCTGCTGGACGCGCTCGCGCTCAGCGGTTTCGAGCGCCTGACCGAGCGGTTGGAGGCGGCGGAACCCGAGGCGGGTGACGCGCGGACCCGTGTTCTCGCCCTGGCCAGGGCCTACGTGGGGTTCGCGGGGGAGCACGCCGCACTGCTCGACCTCATGTACGCGCGCAAGCACGACCCCGACGTCTCCGAGCAGCTGTACGCCGCCGTGGGGCGGCTGCTCGAACGGGTGATGCGCCCCATCCTCGACGCCCAGGCCGCCGGGGAGATCGCGGGCGGCACCCCGGAAGCCGTCACGATGACCGTGTCCGCCGCGATGCACGGCCTGGTCGCGCTCACGGCCACGTCCTCCCCCGAGGAGATCGACGCCAAGCTCGCGGACATGGTCGGGGTGCTCTTCGAGGGCCTCGGGCCGCGCTGACGCCCGGGTCCCGAACCGGACGGCCGCCCCATACGTCCCACGGGCGAGGTACCCCCGGGGCGGAAGGCCCCCGAGACAGAAGAAGGCCCCCGATGGAGTTCTCCAGTGACTTCGAGACCCACCTGACCCTGGACGCGACCGCCCCCGGGCGCGTCGCGGAGGCATCGGAGTGGGCGCGCGAGCACGGGCTCAAGTTCACCCACATCGAGCTGGACCGGGGCGAGTCCCCGTCACAGCCGATGGTCACCTACCACTCCGACGGGAGCACCCTGGCGCGGGAGCTGGCCGTGGCGGAGCGCTGGGCGGCCCTGCTGGCAGGGGCCGGGTTCGCGGTCACCCGCACCAAGCTGGAGGTGTCCCGCCGGGCCGCCGGGGTCCCCTGGGACCGGGAGGAGGCCGAGCTGATGCCGGAGTCGTGCTACTTCGAGACGCACGTCAAACTCCTGCTCCCGGCGTCGGCCGACCTGGCGGCCCTGTCCGCGATCGTGGAACCCCACCACGCCCGGCTGTCGCGCAACGCGCGCAGGGTCCGCGACGACGGCTTCCAGGAACGGTTCGTCACCCAGCGGTGCTCACGTGTGGGCCGCAGGGAGGCCGCCCGGTTCGAACACGCGCTGTTGAAGGCCCTGGAGAGGGCCGGGGTGACCTTCGAGGACAAGGAGGGGTGGCAGCCCAGGGTCCTGTCCGTCGAGCGGGAGTTCGTCGTCCACGACACCGCCCTGTCCGTGGACGCGGGGTGGATGGACGCCGCCCCGGTCCGCGACGCCGACGAGGTTCCGCCGAGCGTGTACGCGCCGGACGGCTACCGGCAGCGCCCGCCCGGCACCTACGTGCCCAACACCGACGGCCCCGAGGCGAGTCAGGGCAAGGTGTTCGACCCCGCGCTCAAGCACCTGGACGACGCCTACCGGGCGGGTGAGCCGGTGTTCACCGATCCCGGCCTGGGCTCCCGCTGGTGGGAGGCCAACCGGCGGGCGATGGAGCTGGCCCTGCGCGCGATCGCGGGTACACCGTGGCGGGACAGCCTCATGCTGCGCGGCAGCATGCTCATGCCGGTGTGGGCGGGTGACGCCGCCCGGCGCCCCCGAGACCTGGACTTCGTGGTGGTCCCGGCCGAGACCGCCCCGTTCGGGGACCCGGCCGACCGCATGTTCGCGGACGTGGTCGGGGCCGTCACGGACGCTTCCGCACAGGGGATCTCCTTCGACGCCGAGGGCGTGCGGCTGGAGAGCATCTGGACCTACGAGCGGGCGCCGGGCCGCCGCGTGGTCGTCCCGTGGCGGGCCGGGGGCCTGCCCCCGGGCACCGTGCAGATCGACGTGGTGTTCAACGAGTCGCTGCCCGAGCCGCCGGTGGCGGTGTCGGTGGCGGGGGCGGACGTGCTGGCGGCCGGGGCGGAGCTGTCCCTGGCCTGGAAGGTGCTGTGGCTGTACACGGACACCTACCCGCAGGGCAAGGACCTCTACGACGCGGTCCTGCTGGCCGAGAGCGCGCGGCCCTCGCGTGAGCTGCTGGTCGGTGTGCTGCGCCCCGAACTGGGCGACCGGGCCGAGACCGTGGACGAGCGCTTCCTGCGGGAGGAGGGCAGCCTCGACTCCGACGAGTGGGACGACTTCGTCAGCGACTGCCCGTGGGTGGAGGGCGACGCCGGGGAGTGGGTGGACCGCTTCGAGGCGGCGATGGCCCCCGTGTTCCGGGGGGAGTGAGCGGGTTCCGGAAGGAGCGAGCGGGCTCCGGAATGGAGTACGCGGACTTCGGGAGGAGCGAGCGGGCTCCGCGAGGAATGAGCGGACCGCCCCCCTTTTTTTGCGGGGGGCGGTCCGTGTGTCCGCGGGCAGGGCGCGGGGTGAGACGGTGTGCGGGCACGTCGAGATGGGCGGGCCCGGGGGACCCCCACTTTCCAGCAAACCGCGATCGGCCCTCACTCCGCCAGCCCTGTTCCGTGCCTGTGCACAACCTCCGGCCGGGGTGGAACGCGTGCCGTGCCCGGGGGCGCGGACCGACCAGGCACAGACCGATCGGACCCAGACCGACCAGGCACGGACCAACCGGTCAGGCACAGACTGGCCAGGCACAGACCGGTCAGGCCGGACGGACGAACGGGTCGGCGGGCGGGTCGTAGGCGGTCTCCTCGTCCAGCAGCCACACCCACTCCGGGCGCCACTCGGGGGTACGGCCGGCCATCTCCGCGGCGACGTCCCCGACCCACACACCGACGCCGAGGGCGGACTCCGTCGACCACTCCGGCCGGTGGTCGTAGGCCCGGTCGACCTCCACCGCGTCGGGGGTCGCCCGGGCGCGCAGGAAGAACCACGTGCCGTGCTCGGGGTGGCCTTCGACCCGGCGCAGTTCGTAGTCGTGGTGGCCGCGCGGTTCCTGCTGGATCCGGTTGCCCCCGGCGTCCACCAGCGTGGACTGGCTCTGGCTGTTCCCGCCGGTGATCGTGTAGGTCACTTCGCCTCCGTGCTCGGCGGCCAGGCCGCGCAGGAGGTCGCACAGCTCGCGCAGCGGTCCGGTTTCCCGGGGCGCGGGTCGCGGCCTCTCCGCGGCCGTCCGCATCACGGACTCCACCAGGACCGACCACTCCTGGTCGCTGAGTACGCGGGTCCGGCCGCGTTGGGCCGGTTTCTCCGTCCCGGCGGGAAGCGGGGCGGCGGGGCGACCGCCTCCGGAGATCCCGGCGGCGCGGAGGACGCTGGTGGCCGCGGCGGTGTCGAAGGGCATCGGGTCCAGGAAGCCGAAGTCGACCGCTCCTCCCTCGACGGTGTGCTTCACCCGGGTGTAGAGCCGCTCCCCCAGGTCGTCGAAGGGGTCGTCACCCTCGTCGGGACGCGGGCCCCCGGTCACCGACACCACCTCGTTGACGAGGGCCAGGAGGTGGTGGGTGGCCTCCTCCGGGCCGACGAAGGCGGACAGGCGCATCCCCAAACCGTCCTCGTCCACCTGGTCGTGGTAGGTCGAGCGCGCCCACGTCCCGTCCTCCCACCAGTACACGAAGCCGACGGGGACGCCGCCCTCCAGCCGGGAGATCCACTCCCAGGGGAGCCACTCCGGGGCGTCCGCGTACGGATTGACCGGGGGCCGGAAGGCACTGTCGGTCCTCCCCGCCCGGTCCCAGCCGATGATCAGGTACCGACCGCCCTCGACACGGGCCATCCGCCACCAGTTGCCGCCGCCGTCCTGGAGGAGCAGGACACCGTCGTCCTCGACCCGGTGCCCCTCCGACCAGACGGGGCCGAAGCCGGCGGACAGCGCGATCCTCAGCGCGCCGAGCGTCCAGAGCACCTCGGGGCGCGGCAGGTCCTCGGGGTGTCCGGGGCTGTGGAATCCGGATGGCACGGGCTCTCTCCTGGTGTCGGGGGTGATCAGGACTTTGTCGCATGTACCTCCGACACTCCGCGCGGCGGGAAGGTTCGGCGCGGCTCCGGAGACACCGCTCGACGGGAGTGCTGGCAGGGGTACTGACGGCAGGGCTGACTAACCTGTGGCCATGCGGGAGATCCGGAGAGAACCGCGCGGGTGGGCCCGTCCGGCCTTCGAGGCCGCGCTGTGGGCCCTTCTGGGCGCGCTGATCGTGATCGAGCTCTCCGGGGTCCGCGACCGGCCGCCGGTCCTCGAAGCGTGCCTCCTGCTGGCCGCCCTGGCCGTCGCGGCGGCCCTGTCCCGTCCCCTGCCGTTCGTCTCCCTGGGCGTCATGCTCAGCGGGGCGGTCCTGCAGACGTCCGCCTCGGGGTTCCTGGTGGTGGAGACCACCGTGATCGCGCCCTGGCTGGCCGTAGCTGTGCTGGCGCTGCTCACCGGCCTGCGTTCGGAACGGGTGCGCCCGGTGGTGGCGATGGTGGTCGTGGCGTGCTCGTTCACCCTCGTCCTGCACCTGTCGGCGGGGCTGGTATCCGGCACCGGCGTCCGGGCGTTCCTGTCCGACTCCGTGGACTGGCTGGGCGTCGTCCTCACCATCGCGCTGAGCACGCTCACCCCGTGGCTGTTCGGCCGCTACCAGCGCCTGCGCCGCCGGGTGTGGCGGGGCGGCTGGGAGATCGCCGAACGCATGGAGCGGACCCGCGCGGCCGAGGCCGACCGCGCCCGTCTGTGGGAGCGCGCCCGGATCGCGACCCGGATGCACGACTCCCTCGGCCACGACCTCGCGCTGATCGCGGTGCGCGCGGCGGCCCTGGAGATGACCGCTCTTGAGGACTCCGAGCAGGGCCGGGCAGCCGGTGAGCTGCGCACGGCGGCGCACGAGGCCAACCTGCGGCTGCGGGAGATCATCGGGGTGCTGCGCGAGGACGACGGTGGCGACGGCCACGGTGAAGCCGCTTCCGGACCGGGCGCGGGCGGTTCGAAGGCAGGCGCGCTGAACACGGACGATCCGGGCACGGGCGAGTCGGTGGCGGCCCTGGTGCAGCGCGCCTCGGACGCCGGTATGCGGGTCCGGCTGCTGCGGGAGGGCCCCGATCCGGATCCCGCCGCCCCGGGTGGCGGCGCCGTGCACCGGGTGGTCCAGGAGGCGCTGACCAACGCGGCCAAGTACGCGCCGGAGGCGGAGGTGACCGTGCGGGTGGTCCGCGAGTCCGACCGGACCCGGGTGTCGGTCAGCGACACCGGACCGCCCGGGGCCGTGCGGACGGTCCTGCCCGCGCGGAGCGGGGGCGGGTCCGGCCTGGCCGGGCTGCGTGCGCTGGTGGAGGAGCTCGACGGGAGCTTCGCCGCGGGCCGGGGGGAGGGCGCGGGGTTCACCGTCCGGGCGACCGTGCCCGACCCCGGTGCCGAGGGCGGGGCGGAGGAACTCGGGGAGTCGGAGACGCACCGCGCTCACAGCGAGGCCCGCGCCCGCGCGCGGCGCCGACTGGTGGCCGCCGTGGCCGTTCCGGCCGCGCTGGGCCTGGGGCTGGCGGCGGTCGGCCTGGGCCTGCTGTCCTGGGTGGGCGTCAACACCGTCCTGTCTCCGGAGCGGTACGGGCGGTTGACCGTGGGGGACGACCGGGAGCGGGTGGAGGAGGTGCTCCCCCGGTTCTCCTACCCCGAGCACTCGGTGTCGGCCCGGGCCTCCGAACCGCCCGCGCCGCCCGGTGCCCGGTGCCTCTTCTACCTGTCCCGGTACGAGAACGGGCTGCCGCCGGTGTACCGGCTGTGCTTCGAGGACGGTGTCCTGGTCGCCAAGGACGAGCTCCAGCGGACCGACTGACCGGGCGTCCCAGTAGGGTGTCGGCGTGAACGCGACAGACGGTGCCGGGGTGCTGCGCCTCGTCCTCGCCGACGACGAGGCCATGATGCGCGCCGGGCTGCGCGCGATCCTGTCGGCGGCGCCGGGGATCGAGGTGGTGGGCGAGGCCGGGGACGGTGCCGCCGCCGTGGCCCTGGTCGCCGAGCACCGTCCCGACATCGCCCTGCTGGACGTGCAGATGCCCGGCACGGACGGCCTGACCGCGACGGAGGTCATCTCCCGGGAGCACCCGGGGACGGCGGTGGTCATCCTCACCACGTTCTCCGAGGACGCCTACATCGCGCGGGCCCTGTCCGGGGGCGCCAGCGGGTTCGTGCTCAAGAGCGGGGACCCCCGGCAGCTGGTGGAGGGGTTGCGCGCGGTCGCGGAGGGCGGGGCGTACCTGTCGCCG
>NZ_QPFC01000689.1:0-8778 GCF_003427465.1 Nocardiopsis sp. TNDT3
CCCGCCTTCGTGCGCGCCCTCCAGTACACGGCTGTGGTACCGCGACACCTCGGTGAACCCCGCGCGCCCGTACAGCCGCAGCGCCGGGGCGTTGTCGGCGACCACACACAGGTAGGCCCGCCGCGCGCCGCGGTCGTACCCCCAGCGCAGCAGGTCGGCCAACAGCCCGGCGGCCACGCCGCGTCCGCGCGCCGCGGGGTCGGTGAACATGGCGCAGAGCGCCACCGACTCCCCGTCCAGCACCGCCGCCCCCCGGCCCAGGCCCCGCTCGGCCGTTGCGTAGGCGGCGTCGACCCGGCCGAGGATGCGTGCGGCCCCGGCGGCCGACCACCCGGGCCCGGGCGAGGCCGCCACCGAGGACGTGCCCGGGGCGTCGGGGCGCGCGCCGAGGTCGCGGGCCAGGACCAGTGAGGGCTCCACCACCGCGTAGCCGTGCTCCGCCAGCCGCCGGTCGACCTCCTCCTCGCCCGGCCACACCTGCACGCAGGGCCTCAGGCCGCGCCCGGTGTAGTAGGCGGTGACCTCGGCGACGCGCGCGTCCGGATCCAGCACGAGCGCGCAGTTGGCCCGCTTGGTGATCCCCTCGGCGAAGCCGAACCGCCAGCCGCCGCGCTCCTCCACCTCGAACGGCGGCCAGTCCCGCGTCACCCGCCGAGCCCATTCGTGCACGCCCGCTCCCCTCTCCCGGAGCCGACGATGCTATCCGGCGGGCCCGCGGCGACCGCGGCCGCGTCCCCGGTAGGGGTGCCCGGGGGGTGCGAACCCCCGGCGGACCGTCGTGGCAGCGTTCCTGACACGGCACCCTCGCGGTGGCGAGGATGACCGCATGCGCTCCACTCCCCGAAAAAGCCCTTTCACGTCCGCGTCCCTGAGAACGGCCCTGCTCCGCGACCTGCCCGGACGGGCCGAGGCCCCCGTGCCCGGCCCCTTCCCCGGCCGCTGGCCGACCGCCGTCTCGCTGGCGGCGGCTCCGCCGCTGCTCCTGGCCGGGGAGCTGCTCAAGGCGCCGCACCACTTCTTCTTCCCGGACCAGATCGCGGCCTACGCCGACGATCCCGTCCAGATGGCCTGGGGGTACGGGCTCTGGTTCGCCGGGCTGCTGTTCCTGGTGCCCGCCTTCGCCGGGCTGGCCACCGCGATCGCCAGGACCCGGCCCGTGCTGGGTGCCGTCACGGGGATCGTGTGCCTGTTCGGGCTGATGGTGGGCGCCTTCTTCGAGGGCGCCAACTTCGTCGCCCTCCAGCTCACCGACGCCCACTCCCCGGAGCTGGCCACCGCGTTCGTCGAGTTCCTCTATCCCCGGGTGCACGTGGTGTACGCGCTGGTGTGGGCCCCCAACCTGGGCTGGGTGCTCCTGGCCGCGGGACTGCTCGCGACCCGCTCCGTGGGCGCGGTCCGGTTCCTGTGCGTCCTCTCGATGGCGTTGCACGCCAACGGCATCCTCAAGGGATTCGTCCCCGTGGGCGCCGTGATGGACGCCCTGCTGTGCGTCGCCTTCGTCACCCTCGCCGTCCAGGTCCTCCGACACCGGGAACGGGCTCCGCACACGCCCTAGCATGGGCGGGTACCCGACCACCGCCTCCACCCGGGAAGTTCCACCATGCTCATCCTGCTGCCGCCGTCCGAGGGCAAGGCCTCCTCCGGCGAGGGCCCCCGCCTGGACCCGGGGACGCTGACCCTTCCGGAGCTGACCGGGGCCCGCGAGCGGGTCATGGCGGCGCTGGCGGACCTGTGCTCGGGGCCCGAGGAGACCGCGCTGGAGACCCTGGGGATCAGCGCCAGGCAGGCCGACGCGCTCAAGCGCAACCTGGACCTGGCCACCGCGCCCACCCTGCGCGCGGCCGACCTGTACACGGGCGTGCTCTACGACCGGCTCGGCCTCCCCGACATCCCCGACGCCCGGGTCCTGATCTTCTCCGGGCTGTGGGGAGTGGTCGGGCCCGCCGACCGGCTGCCCCCGTACCGCCTGTCCATGGGCGTGAAGCTGCCGCCCCTGGGCGGTCTGGGCTCCTACTGGCGCCGCGAGGCGGCCGCGCCCCTGGACGAGTTCACCGGGGGACAGCTCCTGGTCGACTGCCGCTCGTCCGCCTACGCCGCCGCCTACGCTCCGGGGACCGGCGTGGCCGTCAGGGTGCTGCGCGAGCGCGTGGTGGACGGGGTCGCCAGGCGCACGGTGGTCAGCCACATGGCCAAGGCCACCCGGGGCGACATCGCCCGCTCCCTGCTTCTGGAGGGCGTGGACGCCGCCACCCCCGAGGAGCTGGTGTCGGCCCTGCGCGACCTCGGGCACACCGTGGAACTGCCCGAACGGCACGTCCTGAACGTCGTCGTCCGCGACTGAGGGACGGCACCGGGAAAGGGGCGCGGGCCGCGCGGACGGGGCCGCGCCCGTGCGCCCGGAGAGGGCCCGCGGACACACGGAGAACGGGGAGCGACCGTAGGCCACTCCCCGTCACATAACGACTCGATATCGCGACTTTATGCCGCACCTACAGTACGTGCGGCACCATGGACACCGTCGGATCGGATGACACAGCGCCTCGGACGACACGGTGCCCCGTACGACACAGTGCCCGGGAGAACCAAGGACGCTCCCGAGCGCGACGGGCACCTCGGAGCACCAACGGGGGCTGCTCCGGCACACGCGGACGTCGCCACAGCCGCGCGGACCTGGGGGTGCCGGTCCCGGGTCGGCGCTCCCCGCCTTCGGGCGGGGGCGCGGATCCGGGACCGGTCCGGTTCTCTTCAGCCGCCGGTCAGCGCTCTACCGCCGCCGACCGGCCGACCACCTGGGTGAACCTAGTCCAGGTAGTCACGGAGCACCTGCGAACGCGACGGGTGGCGGAGCTTCGACATCGTCTTGCTCTCGATCTGCCGGATGCGCTCACGGGTGACCCCGTAGACCTTGCCGATCTCGTCTAAAGTCTTCGGCTGGCCGTCGGTGAGACCGAAGCGCATGGACACCACGCCCGCCTCGCGCTCGGACAGCGTGTCCAGCACCGAGTGCAGCTGCTCCTGGAGCAGGGTGAAGCTGACCGCCTCGCCCGGCTGGATCGCCTCGGAGTCCTCGATGAGGTCGCCGAACTCGCTGTCGCCGTCCTCGCCCAGCGGGGTGTGCAGGGAGATCGGCTCGCGGCCGTACTTCTGCACCTCGACGACCTTCTCCGGGGTCATGTCGAGTTCCCTGGCCAGCTCCTCCGGGGTGGGCTCGCGGCCCAGGTCCTGGAGCATCTGGCGCTGGACGCGGGCCAGCTTGTTGATGACCTCGACCATGTGCACCGGGATGCGGATGGTGCGCGCCTGGTCGGCCATGGCCCGGGTGATCGCCTGGCGGATCCACCACGTGGCGTAGGTCGAGAACTTGAAGCCCTTGGTGTAGTCGAACTTCTCCACCGCGCGGATCAGACCGAGGTTGCCCTCCTGGATCAGGTCCAGGAAGAGCATGCCGCGGCCGGTGTAGCGCTTGGCGAGCGAGACCACGAGCCGGAGGTTGGCCTCCAGCAGGTGCTTCTTGGCGCGGCCGCCGTCCTCGGCGATCCACTCCAGCTCGTCGCGCAGCTCGACGGTGAGGAGCTCGGCCTCCTCGGCCAGCTTCTCCTCGGCGAACAGGCCGGCCTCGATCCGCTTGGCGAGTTCGACCTCCTGCTCGGCGTTGAGCAGCGGGACCTTGCCGATCTGCTTGAGGTAGTCCTTGACCGGGTCCGCCGTCGCGCCCGCGGCCACGACCTGCGCCGCGGGGGCGTCGTCATCGTCGTCGTAGAGGACGAAGGACTCGTCCTCGTTGGCGGGCTTGGCCGGGGCGCCCACGGCCTCGGGCTTGGCGGGCTTGAGGTCCTTGTCCGCCGGGTCCGGGGTGTCCTCGACCAGCTCCAGCTCGGCGCCGGTGTGCTCGAGGTCGTCCAGGCCGTCCTCGTCCTCGTCGAACTCGCCGTCCGCCGCGAGTCCGAGTTCCTTGGTCGCCGTCTTCTTGGCGGCGGCGGCCTTGAGGCCGGTGGTCTTGGCGGTCGGGCCCTTGGCCGCGGTGGTCTTGGCCGCCTTGGTCGCGGGCTTCTTGGTCGCCGTCTTCTTGGCGGGCTTCTTGGCCGCGGGCTTCTTCTCCGCCCCGGCCTCGTTCCCGGCGTCCTCGGCGGAACCGACCACGGCGGTGACCGTCTCGGTCTGCTCCTGGGCCGCCGCCGCGCGCACGGGCTTGGCGGCCCTGCTCGTCGCGGTGGTCTTGGTGGACCTGGTCGAGGTGGACCGCGTGGCCGCCGTCTTGGTGGTCGCCGCCTTGCGCCGCGGCGCCTTGCGCCGGGAGGAGGCCGACTCGGGAACGAGTACGGTCACGCCCTCCTTCGCGAGGCTGCGGAGCACGGACTGCGCCTGCGACATCGGGATTTCGGCCTCTTCGAAGGCACGGCGCACGTCCTCGGGCTCAAGGAAGCCCTGGGACCGCCCACGCTCGATCAGCTGCTGAATGACGGGCTCTTGCAGTGACTCGGACTGCTTCGAGCGAGTCGAACTGGCAGATGACACAAACACCTCTCGAACGGACGTGTGGCGAGATTGTCGGACCCGGTGGTCCGCCTGGCCGGGACCGGGCACTGCACCCTCTCCCACCTGCGGCCTGGGATCGTCCCCACTGGAACGGGGAAGCCGTTGGTCTTTCAAGCGTATGCGCTCTCCAGGTTCGTCCCCGTCCAGCGTATGCGCTCCCGGAGGTCACCCCCGCAGAGGATCACTCCCGCATCGCGGGGCGGAACGGCTTCTTCACTGTAGGCAAGGCAATGGACTTGTTCGTACGGTCTGTCGTCGGTCTGGCGCCGGTTCACCGGCACGGCGCGGACCGGTGCGCACCGGTCCGCCGCAGACCGGTGTCCACCGGTTCGCCTCGAACCGGCACTACCGCTCCGGCACGGAGTCGATCACCGGAAGCTGGACGGCGAGCAGCGTGACGTCGTCGTCCTGCTCATACCCATCGAGCATGCTCTCAACAAGGTACTCCAGCATCTGCTGTGGATCGCCCACCACCTCCGGAGGGGCCGAGGACGCCACGTGGACGAGCTCGTCGAGTCCGGAGTAGACGGACCGTTTGCGGTTCTCAACCAGTCCATCGGAGTACAGGGCGACGGTGTTACCGGGTTGGACGAAGAATTTGTGGTGACCCCGCGGGGAGCTGACCCCGAGCGGCGTGTCGGGTTCGGTGTCGAGCAGCGACGGCCGCGCGCCGCCCGCCACGACCAGCGGCGGGAGGTGTCCCGCGTTGCTGAGGTCGAGCTGTCCGGTGACGGGGTCGAGCACGAAGTAGACCAGTGTGGTGACTTGGTCCATACCCTCCGTGGCCGAGAACATGCGGTCCAGGCCGGCCAGGACGTCGGCGGGCTCGGGCATGGAGAAGGCCAGGGCGCGCAGCGCGTTGCGGATGCGGCTCATCCCTGCCGCGGCCGGGATGCCCTTGCCCATGACGTCGCCGAGCACCCCGGCGACGCGGCCGTCGGGCAGCGGGAAGGCGTCGTACCAGTCGCCGCCGACCTGCACGTTCTGCGACCCGGACCGGTAGTAGGCGGCCAGGCGCACGCCGCGCACCTCGGGCAGTTCCTCGGGCAGCAGGCTGCGCTGGAGCTCCTCGGCGGTGTTGTGCTCCTGCTCGTAGAGGGTGGCGCGGCCGATGGCCAGCGCGCACTGTCCGGCCAGGGCCTCCAGGAACACGCGTTCGTCGTCGGAGACCTCGCGCGGGGTGGAGAAGGCGAAGCGCAGCGCGCCGATGGGGCGCCCCGCGGTCATCATCGGCAGCGCGATCCAGGCCCGCTCGGGCGTGGACCCGACGAGTTCGTCCACCTCGGGCGCGCCGTCGAACAGCGCGCCCAGCTCGGCCGGGTTGGCGGCCAGGCGGGGCAGCCGGTCGGCCACCGCCAGGGCGGCGATGTCGGGGTGGTCCGTGGGGAAGGTGGAGCGGGGCAGCTGGTGGGCGTGCGCGGCGGCGATGGTGCGCAGCCGCAGGCGGTCGCGGTCCAGTAGGACGACGCAGGTGTGGTCGGCGCCCACCCCGGAGCGGCCGATCTCGGACATGGCGTTGACGACCTCGTCGGCGGTGAGCGCCTCGGCCAGGTCGGAGGTGGCCTTCTGGAGGCGGGCGGTGCGCATGGCCGCCTCGCTGAGCTGCTGGTTGAGGCGCTGGCGGAGTTCGTCGGCCTCGCGCTCGTTGGTGATGTCGGCGAGGGTGCCGACCCACTCGGCGGTCCGTGTCCCCTCCATGACCGGGTGGGCCCTGGCCCGGTAGTGGCCGTAGCCGCCCGAGCGGGTCCGCACGCGGAACATGGCGTCGAAGGGGGTGACGTCGAGGACGGAGTCCTCCCAGGCGCGCTCGACGCGGGGACGGTCCTCGGGGTGGAGGGCGTCGAGCCAGCCCCGGCCCAGGTAGTGCTCCAGCTCCTGACCGGTGACGGCCCGCCACTGGGGGCAGTCCTCGCGGATCTCGCCGCCGGGTCCGGCGGCCCAGACGATCTGGTTGCCCGCCTGGAACAGGGCGCGCAGCCGCTGCTCGTCGCGGCGCAGCGCGGCGCCGTCGACGGGTTCGGCGCCCTCACCGGCGGGGACCGCGATGAGGGCGACGTACTCGTCGTCCGTGTCCGGTTCGGTGACGGGGAACCAGGTCAGGTCCCACAGCTGCCCGGCGGGGGCGCGGTGGCGTCCGCGGACGGCCTGTCCGCTCTCGCGCGCCCGGGCCAGGCAGGCCCGGTGGTCGGCGGCCGCGTCGCGGTCGCCGTTCTCCTCCAGCAGGTCTGCGGGGTCGCGGCCCAGGCACTCGGCGGGGGCGCGCCCCAGGACGTCGGCGGCCAGGCGCTGGTTGATCGTGCCGAGGAGGTCGTCGGGGCCGAGCAGCGCGAATCCGATCGGGGAGTCGGTGAGGAGGGATCTGACCGCGTCGGGGAGTTCCGCCCTGCTGACCCGGGGTGGCGGAATGGACGTCTCGGCGCTCAACTGCTCGACACCTCCGGAACCGTCGATTCCCCAGCCGTGTTTCGTTGGGGGGTGCTGCCTGGACCGCGCGGCCCCTGTCGACCGGCCGCCCATGGCGTGAAAGCCGGAAGTCGCGCGGCGCCGAAGGTGATCGGGGGGCTCCGCGGCTCCCGGGAGTCACGCTCGATGACTCCTCTCGGCCGCTGTCACGGCTCAAGCATAAGACACAGCCGTCCACACGCAACGGCCGTCGTGGAGGGAGGCCGTCCGCGGACGTGGAAGGTAAACAATAGGCCACCCGCCGGTCGCGTCACAGCGGACGGGGACTTTCCGCGACGTGTTTTCCGCCAATTCCGGGCGATGGGCGTTCGCGGGATGTTTGCGTTCTCCACTCGGGACCAGGGGCGTTATACGCCCGAAACACCCTTTTCGCCTTGTTGATCTGCGATGACGGTGGTGTTCGAGTAAACGATGCTTCCCGGAGGTTTTATCAACAGCGTGCCGGGAGAGGGGTTGACACTCCGTCCAGAACAAGTGAAATGGGTGGAGGTCACCGTCCAGGCCATCTCCAGCTAGGGGTGTGAGCGAGAATGCTCCAGACCTTCCCGGTCCAGGATCTCAGTCGGATCTCGGCACGGCTCCACGACGAGTTCAGTGCCCTGTCCCACCGATGTGTCGAACGCTGCGTCAGCGACACCTGGAACTGCGTCGAACACCTGGGCATCACGGTCACGCCGCACCTGGTCGAGCGGGTCGCCCGCGAGCACCTGGAGGCGATGGTGAACTCCGTGCCGCCCTCCCCGCCGGCCAGGAAGCCGGCGCGCAGATCGGCCGCGGGCCTGTTCGGCGGCCACCGGGGCATACCGCAACCGCGTTGAACCCGGCGGTCGCCTCCAGGGGCGCGGCCTCCCCCGACGGGAGCCGCGCCCCGGCCGCGCCCGGCGCCGCCGTCGGTGGGCGGGAACGGAGGAGCGCACACCCGGGCTGGCATACGCTCGGATGGTGCCCTCCCCGATGCCTCCGTCCCCAGGTTCCGAACCGGTTCCCCGCGCCGTCTTCGACGAGATGCTGCGCGCCGCCAGAGCGCTGCTGGCCATGCGCCACCCCCTCGACGCCGAGCTGGCCTTCAGCGAGCTGCTCGGCACGTGGTGGGGGGAGCGGGTCCCCGGCGTGGACGTGGAGAGGCTGCTCGGCGAGGGCCTGGTGGCGCACGCCACCGCCTCCGGCAAGCCCGCGGGGCTGGGCGTGCTCGCGGCGGTCACCGCCCTGGGCACCTCGTCCGAGCAGCGGAGCCTGGCCGAACAGGGGATGATCGCGCTCCGCGAGCGCGGCCTCCAGGTACCGGCGTGGGCCTCCCAGCTCGGCGAGGTCACGCCGGTGGCCGTCTACGTCAGCACCGACCAGTTCGGTGACACCGAGGACTTCGTGTGCGTGTTCAGCCGCGACGGCGACCACCCCGGCCACCCGGGCTCGCTGCCGCCCGAGCACGCGCTGATCCTGGTCCTGGACCACAACGGCGGCGGCGTGCTGCGCGACGCCTGGGTGACCACCAAGGTCGAGCAGCTGCTGGAGAGCTGCCGGGCCCGGGCCGAGACGGACGAGTTCGCGCGGTTCGCCCAGGTGGAGCTGACCGAGGCGCGCGCCCTGCTGTCACGGGCACTGGAGCGCACGGAGCAGGTGGTGGCGGGCGCGTCGGCCGACCGGGCCTCGGGGGCGCTCGTGGAGCCGGTGGGGCTGAAGGTCTCCGACCTGACCGGGGGGTCGCTGGCCGCGCACTTCGCGCTGGCCAACGCGCGGGTGCGGTCCCTGCCCACCCCTCCCGAGGGAGTGGACCCCTTC
>NZ_QPFC01000690.1:0-1572 GCF_003427465.1 Nocardiopsis sp. TNDT3
CGGGACAGGGCGCCCCGTTTTCCCTGCTGGCCCGGGCCGCACGCGTCGGCGCCGACTCCGCCCCCCCCCACGCGCCGACCGCCCATTCCCGGGCAATGTTCATTTTACTCGAACACGAGTTCGCTTTCTTTTTCCGGCGAAGATGAACGCCACAAGAAAAGGCGGTGCGCAGGGCGGCCGCCCCTCCCCCGGTTCCCGGGCCCGGCCCGCGCGGCCGCCGGGCGCATCAGTCGGCGGACCGCGGGCGCAGGAGGTCGGGTTCGATGTAGATGATCGTGGCGATGGGCACCGCCTCGCGGATCCGCCGCTCCGCCTCGTCGATGGCGGCGGTGACGCGGCGGGCGTCGTCCTCGGCGTCCACGGCCACCTTGGCGGCGACCAGCAGCTCCTCGGGGCCCAGGTGCATCGTGCGCATGTGGATGACCGCGTCGATGTCCGCACAGCCCAGGACGGCCTCGCGGATGAGGCGGATGTGCTCCTCGCTGGCCGACTCACCGATGAGCAGGCTCTTCATCTCCACCGCCAGGACCACCGCGAACACCATCAGCAGCAGTCCGATGGCCCCCGAGCCGAGCCCGTCCCAGACGCCGTTGCCGGTGATCAGGGTGAGGCTGACCCCGACCAGGGCGAAGGCCAGGCCGATGAGGGCGCCGGTGTCCTCCAGCAGGACCACCGGCAGCTCCGGGGCCTTGGTGCGGCGGATGAAGCCGAACCACCCCACCCGTGCGCGCGCCGTCCTGGTCTGGCGCATAGCGGTGCGCAGCGCCGTCGACTCCAGGGCGGCGGCCACCAGCAGCACCACGACGGGGACCCACTGCCAGGAGGTGATCGGGTGCGGGTCGCGGATCTTCTCCCAGGCCTCGTACAGGGCGAACAGCCCGCCGAGGGTGAACAGCACGATCGCCACCAGGAAGGCGTAGACGTAGCGCTCGTGGCCGAAGCCGAAGGGGTGCTCCCGTGTGGCCGTGCGCCTGGCCCGCCGCCCGCCGATCAGCAGCAGGAGCTGGTTGCCGGAGTCGGCCACCGAGTGCACCGACTCGGCGAGCATGGCCGACGAGGCGGTCAGGAGGTAGGCGACGAACTTGGTCGCGGCGATCCCGAGATTGGCCGCCAACGCCATGACCACGGCCTTCGTGCTGTCCTCGCCACTCACCGCGTCGCCTCCTCGTCAGCTGCGGACCGCACGGTCCGGGGACACGGTGCCGACGGTCGGCGCGGCCGCACCGGCCGGGACCGCCCGAGGTGGTCGGGGCCGCGCCCCGGACTGTCCCAGGTTCCGGGGAGCCCGGTGCCCGCGCAAGCACCCCCGCCGCCGTGTCGGTCCGCGGAGACCGTCCGGAGCGTCAGGAGCGCTCGGCGGCGCGGGAGCGCACGCGCAGCTCTATCCCGTCCAGGAGCCAGTCCAGCCCCCGCGAGAAGGCCTCCTCCGGGGTCGGCCCCGCGGTGGTCACGCGTTCGACGGCCGGGTAGCGCCCCGTCGCACCCGCGCGGGAGGCCAGGAAGGCCTCCTGGACCGTGTCCCACGTGCGACCGTCGGGGGTGGTCCAGGCCGACCGGGCCGGGGCCTGGACC
>NZ_QPFC01000070.1:0-6090 GCF_003427465.1 Nocardiopsis sp. TNDT3
ATGGTCCCCCCGGCCGACCAGCAGACGGGCCGCCGGGGTCCGCAGCCCTACGTTCCGCCGGTGCCGCCGCCACCGCACCAGCCCGCCGCGCCCAACCGGCGCAAGGGGACGGTCGTGGCCCTGGTGCTGGGCGCCGTGGCGCTGCTGGCGGCCCTGATCGTCATGGCGACCGTGCTGACCAACCTCAGCGACTGGTCGCTCTTCGGGGACGGCGACCCCCAGGGGGACTCCTCCGAGCAGACGGGCGCCGCCCAGGAACCGCAGGAGCCCGCGCCCGGCGACGAGTCCCCCGGCGGCGCCGACGAGGAGGAGGCGCCCGGCGAGGTGCCCAGCGGGATGTCGGGCGCCTCGGCCGACCGCATGGTCGAGTACCGGATCCGCGGCGTCAGCTGCGGCCTGACCGAGCACAACATCCGCTCGGAGCTGCCCTCGACCGGCCAGTACTGCGTGGTGGACCTGGAGCTGTTCAACGTCAGCGACGAACTGGTGAGGTTCGAGCACACAGAGCAGCAGATGACGACCAGCGGGGAGCCCGTCAACGCCCAGGCGCCGTCCGTGCGCGAGGTCGAGGCCCCGCTGTGGGACCCGGCCGGGATCAGTCCCGGGGTCGCCGCCGGGGGCGAGCTGGTGTTCATACTCCGCGACGACATGGACCCGCGCACGCTGGTGCTCAACCACCGGACGGGCGCGGAGGCCACGGAGATCAACATCGAGCACATCGTGGACTGAGCCCCGGACCGGGGTCGGGCCGCGCCTGTCGCAGGGCGGCACCGTGCCGCCGGGGTGGGGAGCCCCCTGTATCCAGGACACCGCACCGGCGCCCCCGGTCCGCGCCTGTGGACGACCGGTGCCCGGAACGGCCCCCCGAGGGGGCTACTCCCACTCGATGGTGCCCGGGGGCTTGCTGGTCACGTCCAGCGCCACCCGGTTGATCTCGCGCACCTCGTTGGTGATGCGGTTGGAGATCCTGGCCAGCACGTCGTAGGGCACGCGCGACCAGTCGGCGGTCATGGCGTCCTCGCTGCTGACCGGGCGCAGCACGACCGGGTGGCCGTAGGTGCGCCCGTCGCCCTGCACGCCCACCGACCGCACGTCGGCGAGCAGCACCACCGGGCACTGCCAGATGTCGCGGTCGAGTCCGGCGCGGGTCAGCTCCTCGCGGGCGATCGCGTCGGCCTCGCGCAGGATCTCCAGGCGTTCCCGGGTGACCTCGCCGATGATGCGGATGCCCAGGCCGGGGCCGGGGAAGGGCTGGCGCCAGACCATCTCGGCGGGCAGGCCCAGCTCCTCGCCGACCTTGCGCACCTCGTCCTTGAACAGCTCGCGCAGCGGTTCCACCAGCGTGAACTGGAGGTCGTCGGGCAGCCCGCCCACGTTGTGGTGGGACTTGATGTTGGCGGTCCCGGTACCGCCGCCGGACTCCACCACGTCGGGGTAGAGGGTGCCCTGCACCAGGAACTCGACCTCGGCGCCGGTCTCGCCGCTCTCGGCGACGACCTCGCGGGCCGCCTGCTCGAACACGCGGATGAACTCGCGGCCGATGATCTTGCGCTTCTCCTCGGGGTCGGAGACCCCCGCGAGGGCGGACAGGAACCGCTCCTCGGCGTCCACGACCTTGAGCTTGGCGCCCGTGATCGCGACGAAGTCCTTCTCCACCTGCTCGGCCTCGCCCTTGCGCAGCAGGCCGTGGTCCACGAAGACGCAGGTCAGCTGGTCGCCGACGGCGCGCTGCACCAGCGCGCCGGCCACCGCGGAGTCCACGCCGCCGCTCAGCGCGCAGATGACGCGCTTGTCGCCGATGTCCTCGCGGATGCGCTCCAGCTGCTCCTCGACGATGTTGACCATCGTCCAGGTGGGGCGGCACCCGGCGCCCTCGTACAGGAAGCGGCGCAGCACCTCCTGGCCGTGCTCGGTGTGCAGGACCTCGGGGTGGAACTGGACGCCGAAGAGGTTGCGGCCGGTGTGCTCGAACGCGGCGACCGGGGCCCCCGCGGTGCTGGCGGTCGTGGCGAAGCCCTCGGGGGCCTCCACCACCGAGTCGCCGTGCGACATCCAGACCAGCTGCTCGGCGGGCATCCCGGCGAACAGCAGGGAGTCGGTGACCGCCGACAGCTCGGTGCGGCCGAACTCACTGAGGTCGGTCCTGGCGACGGTGCCGCCCAGGGCCCGGGTCATCGCCTGGAAGCCGTAGCAGATGCCGAAGGTGGGCACCCCGGTCTCGAACAGCTCGGGGCCCAGGTTCGGGGCCCCCTCGGCGTAGACCGACGACGGTCCGCCGGAGAGGATGATGGCCTTGGGTTTCTTGGCGAGCATCTCCTCGACGGGCATGGTCGAGGGCACGATCTCACTGTGCACGTGGCATTCGCGGACCCGGCGTGCGATCAGCTGCGCGTACTGCGCGCCGAAGTCGACGACGAGAACGGTGTCGAACGTGCTCTCAGCACCAACGGACACGACGGAGGACCTTCCGCAGGAAGTACAGGGATGTCCGCCCAGTCTAGGGCGTTGCACACGCCCGGAAGGCCCCGCGCGCGTGTGCGGTCCGGCTCAGCTCGCGCGACGGGGCGGCCGGGAGGGCTTCCCGGGGCTCAGGCGGTGAAGCCCGCGGGGTTGGCCGACTGCCAGCGCCACGCGTCGCGGCAGGCGTCGTCCACCGTGCGCACGGCCTTCCAGCCCAGGTCGCGTGCGGCGGCCGAGGGGTCGGCGTAGCACACGGCGATGTCGCCGGGGCGGCGGTCGACCACGGCGTACGGGACGGCCACGCCGGTGGCGCGTTCGAAGGCGCGCAGGCCCTCCAGGACGGAGGTGCCCTGCCCCGTGCCCAGGTTGTAGACGCGGTACCCGGGAGCGTCGGCGAGGTGCTCCACGGCGGCCATGTGCCCCTGGGCCAGGTCCACCACGTGCAGGTAGTCGCGCACGCCGGTGCCGTCGGGGGTGTCGTAGTCGTCGCCGAACACGTTCAGCCGCTCGCGGCGGCCCGCGGCGACCTGCGCGACGTAGGGGAAGAGGTTGTTGGGAACGCCCTGGGGGTCCTCGCCGATCAGGCCGCTGGGGTGGGCGCCGATGGGGTTGAAGTAGCGCAGGGCGGTGATCCGCCAGCGCGGGTCGGCGGCGGCCGTGTCCTGGAGGACGCGCTCGGCGAACAGCTTGGTGGCGCCGTAGGGGTTGGTGGCGGACAGGGCGCTGTCCTCGGTGATCGGCACCTGCTCGGGGTCGCCGTAGACGGTGGCCGAGGAGCTGAACACCAGGTCGCGCACGCCGTGCTCGTCCATGACCTCGATGAGCGTGAACAGGGCGTCCATGTTGTTGCGGTAGTAGCGCAGCGGCTGCTCCACCGACTCCCCCACGGCCTTGAGCCCGGCCATGTGGATGACGGCGTCGACGCGGTGCTCGGCGAAGACCCGGCGCATCGCCTCGGGGTCGGCGCAGTCGGCCCGGTGGAAGGCGACGGCGCGCCCGGTGATGCGCTCGACGCGGCGCAGGGCCTCCTCGTGGCTGTTGGAGAGGAGGTCCACGACCACGACCTCGTGCCCGGCTTCGAGGAGTTCGACCGCCGTGTGGGAGCCGATGTACCCGGCACCGCCGGTGAGCAGTACGTTCATGTCTCGCTTCCCTGGGTGGAGTGCGCCCGCCGCGTCGCGGGCGCTCCCCAGGATAGGCGCCCTCCGGGAGCGGGCCCGTGGACACGCCATGCCCCGTGACCTGCCCTTCGGCGACATGCGGGGGCCGCGGGACCGCCTTTCGGACGCCCCGGTCTCATGCCGTGGCACGAGGCCCTCCGGCCCGCGCGTTCCTATCCTGGGGGAATGCCCGACCTGTCCCCACGCTCCCTCCTGGACCGCGTGACGCTGTGGGCCCGCGGCCACGTGCTCGCCGTGGACGCGCTCTGGGCCGTCGTCTGGTTCGCCATGTCGATGGCGACCTGGCCGAGGGCCAGCTTCGACACCGCCGAGTCGTGGGTCTACCTCGTGCTGGCCACCGCGTGCTGCGCCGCCCTGGCCCTGCGCCGCGTCCGCCCGTTCGCGTGCCTCGCGGTGCTGGGCGTCCTGCTGGCGTTCCACATCCTCTGGTTCGACCAGCCCACGGCCCCGGTGGGCATCTGCGCCCTGGTCGCGTCCTACACGGCGCAGGCCGAGCTCCCGCGCCCGTGGCGCGCCGTCGGTCTCCTCCTGCTCCTGGCCGGAGCGGCCTGGGCCGTCCTCTCCATCCCGCCGGAGAACCTCTCCGCGGACCTGGAGCTGCGCCTCAACAGCGTCGTCTCGGCGTGGACCGCGGTCGCGCTGTTCTCCCTGCTCGGAGCGTTCCGCAGGCGCAACCGCGAGGAGTTCGCCCGCGTCGTGGAGCACGCCCGGCTGCTGGAGACCCAGCGGGAGCAGGAGGTGCGCCTGGCCGCGCTCGACGAGCGGACGCGCATCGCCCGGGAGATGCACGACATCCTCGCGCACTCGCTGAACGTCATCGTCGCCCAGGCCGACGGCGGCCGCTACGCCGCGAAGGCCGCCCCGGAGCGCGCGGTGGCCGCCCTGGCCACCGTCGCCCAGGTGGGACGCGAGTCGGCGGCGGAACTGCACCAGCTCCTGGGCGTCCTGCGCGACGGCGAGGAGCGCGGGGCCGCCCCGGCCCCCGGGGTCGGCGACCTGCCCGGCCTCGTGGAGGAGTACCGCCGCGCCGGTCTGCGGATCCGCCTGGTCCAGCACGGGTCCCCGGCCGCCCCGCGCGGCGGCCGGGCGGACACCGGCGCCCCGGCGACCCTGCCGACGACCGCGTCCCTGACGGTCTACCGCGTGGTGCAGGAGTCGCTGGCCAACGCGCTCAAGCACGGGGGACCCGCCGCCGCGCGGGTCGAGCTGACGTGGTCGCCCGGGCGGGTCGGGATCGACGTGGCCAACTCCGTCCGCGAGGCCGCACCCGCGGCCCTCACCACACCCGCGGGCCCCTCAGGCCGCTCGGAATCCACAGGTCCGTCCGCGTCTGGAGGCCCCTCGGCTCCCCCGGTGTTCGCGGGCCTCTCCGTGCCCACGGCCCTCTCCGCACCCGAGGGGGTCCCTCCCACGGGCCGCTCGGGTCCATCGACACCCGCGGACGCCTCGGGCCCCTCGGCGCCCGCGGGTTCCTGCCGCACCGGAAGGCCCTCCGGTACCGGGAGGCACTCCGCCGCCAAGGCGCCCTCCGCCGTCGGGGCGGTCCCGGGCGGCGCTCGGCGGGGCCCCGGCCACGGCCTGGTCGGCATGCGCGAGCGCGTGGGCCTGCACGGCGGCACCCTGGAGGTCGGCGCCGACGACGCCACCGGCACCTGGCGGGTGCGCGCGGTGGTCCCCTGGGAGGAGGCGTGATCCGCGTGGGGCTGGCCGACGACCAGGTGCTGTTCACGGCGGGCATGGCGATGGTCATCGACTCCCAGCCGGACCTGACCGTGGCCTGGGAGGCGGGCGACGGGGCCCAGGCCCTCGCCAGGCAGCACTCCGACCCCGTCGACGTCCTGCTCATGGACGTCCAGATGCCCGGTACGGACGGGCTGAGCGCCACGCGCTCCCTCGTCTCCTCCGGGGCGGACTGCCGCGTCGTCATCCTCACCACCTTCGACACCGACGAGTACGTGGTCGAGGGGGTGGAGGCCGGGGCCGCGGGCTTCCTGCTCAAGAACACCCCGCCCGAGGAGCTGCTGGAGGCCGTGCGGACCGTGCACCGGGGCGACTCCGTCATCTCGGCCAGCTCCACGCGCAGACTGCTCGGGCACGTGCGCCCGCTGCTGGGCGGCCCCTCCTCCCGCCCGGTCCCGATCGACGGGGACACCCGCCGCGCCGTCGCCTCGCTGACCCCGCGCGAGCAGGAGGTCCTCGTCGCCGTGGCGCTGGGGTACACGAACACGGAGATCTGCGAGCGCCTCGTGCTGTCCATGCCCACGGTCAAGACCCACGTCGGCCACGTCCTGGCCAAGACCGGCTCCCGTGACCGGGTGCAGGCCGTGCTGTTCGCGTTCCGCGCCGGGCTGGTGGGCCGCGAGGACCTGCTCCGGGAGGCGTGAACGGGCACCCCGGCGAGCCCGCCCCTCCCGACGCCCCGCCCGGCTCCGCGCCACCGGCCTTCCCC
>NZ_QPFC01000691.1:0-7975 GCF_003427465.1 Nocardiopsis sp. TNDT3
GCGCCGCGCGCCCGCCGCGCACCACCATGCCCGCGGGCACCGCGGCGAGGACGAAGAGCACCCCGGCCGTCAGGACGTAGAGGTACACGCCGGTCGCCGTGCTCACCGGGGCGCCGTCGGCCACGACCCCGGGGATCTGGGTGGCCTTGAGGAGTTCGCCTCCGGCGAAGCTGAAGACGACCGAGCCGAGGGCGAACATGACCGACACCAGGCCGGAGACCGTGCCCTGCCGTTCCGGCGGTGCCAGGCTGGTCGCCAGGTTGTAGCCGGACGTCGAGATCGCGCCGGCGGCCATGCCGACCAGGGCCCCGCAGGCGACCGCCAGCGGCAGGACCGACACGCCGACGAGCATCATGAGGGTCGCCGCCGCACCGACGGCGATGGCGGCGAGGAGGGGCCGTGCGGCGCCGAACCGCCCCGCGACCCATCCGGCGAGGGTGCCGCCGACCATGATGCCGAGCGAGGGCGCGGCGAGCAGGACCGCCACCGCGCCTCCGTCGCCCAACCCGTAGCCGAGTCCCAGCTCGGGAGGCACCTGGGCGACGATGCTCGTCAGTTGGAGCATGCTCCGGAAGGAGCCCGCGGCCAGGACCAGGGCCAGCAGCGTCAGCAGGACCGGTCGGCTGAGGGCCCGGATGTCGATGATGGGTTCGGCGATCCGCAGGGCCAGGACCGCCCAACCGGCCAACGCGGCGACACCGGCCGCCAGCAGCACGACCATGCCCGCGGACAGCCACCCGGCGTCTCCGCCGAGGCTGACGTAGGCGAGCACGGAGCCGAGGCCGCCGCCCAGCAGGAGCGCCCCGCCCACGTCGATCCGGCCGGCGCCGCGGACCGGCGACTCCGGGATGAGGGCACGCACGCAGAGCGCGGCCGCCGCGGCGAGCAGCGCCGCCACGACGAACACGCTGCGGTAGCCGAACAGGTCGATGACCGGCACCATCACGAACGGTTCGATGATCCCGACGATCGCCGATCCCGACGTCACGAGCCCGATCACGGGCATGGCCACCCGCGGGGCGCAGATCTGGAGTACGAGGGCGACCGTGATGAAGATCGCGGCCAGGGCTGCCCCCTGGAGGAAGCGCCCCACCAGGAAGATCCAGACGTTGGGGGCGACGAGGCAGACCAGCGCGCCCGCGCACGCGGTCACCAGCGTGACGACGAGCAGCCGCCGCTTGCCGAAGACGTCGGAGCTCTTCGCGAGCAGCGGCGACCAGATGGCCCCGGCCAGCATCGCGCTCGCGTTCAGCCACGCGGCCTGGTCGGTGTCGAAGTGCTCCAGCAGTTGGGGCAGGACCAGCAGGGGGGAGGCGATGGCCACGTCGGCCAGGACGTTGGCGAGGATGAGAACGGCGACCCAGAGGACGAGTCGCCCGCTCCATCGGTGCTCCGGGGTGTCGGCAGCGGACTCTTCCGGCGTGTCCTTCACATCTATCCTCTCCGGCGCGCCTTTCCGGCGCGTCAGGGGTCGGGAACTCCTCGCGTCGGGGTTCAGCGTGTGCCGGTGTCCGCTGCCCGCAGGGCCTCGTCGCGGGCGGCGATGGCGGCCCAGCTGGTCGGCAGTATGCGGTCGCGGCCGCGGTCGACGCTGGCCTGGGCGAAGGTGACGTAGGGGCGCTGCCGGACCTCGTACCGCTCGAACGCGGCGGTGTGGTCGCCGCCGCACCGGTCGAGTTCCTCGGCGAGGATGTGCGCGCCGGTGAGCGCGAGTGAGGTGCCCCGGCCGGAGAGGAAGGCCGGGCTGTACCCGGCGTCGCCGACGAGGGCGACGCGGCCGCGGTGCCAGGAGGGCAGGTGGATCTGGCTCGCGGAGTCGAAGAAGAAGCCGGGGTCGGCTCGGACCGCGTCGAGCAGCTCCGGGATCCTCCACGACCGGTGCCCGGCGAAGGCGTCGATGACGATCTTCTTCTGGGCGTCCAGGTCGTGGCGGTCGTAGTCGAGCGGTTCCGAGCGGAACTGGAAGACCGCGACGGCCCTGTCCTTGTACCAGAAGGTGCCCGCCATTCGGCTGGGGACGTTGTGTATCGAGTTGACGCCCTCGGACCGGGCCTCGCCGGGCAGGGCGGCGAGCGCGATGTAGACACCGAGGTGGCGGAGGTAGTCCTCCTCGGGCCCGAACACCAGCCTGCGTACCGCGGAGTGCTGGCCGTCGGCACCGAGCACGAGGTCGTACCGCCCGGTTCGACCGGAGGCGAAGCGCACTCCGACACCGTCGCCGCCGTCGGCCAGCTCCGCGATCGAGTCGCCGAAACGGATCGCCGCGGTGCCGGGGAGCGCGTCGGCGAGGACGCGCACGAGGTCCTCGCGGAGGATCTCGATGTCGTCGTCGGAGTCGCTGATCTGGGCGATGGGGATGCGGCCCACCGGTTCGCCGTCGCCGTCGACGAACCAGGTGGACTCGGTCATCCGCAGCCGTCGCTTCCGGATCTCGGCGAGCAGGCCCATCCTCTCCACGGTTCGGACCGCGTCACCGCGGATGTCGATGGGTGTGCCCGCGAGGCGGAGGCCGTGGTCGTACTCGACGACGGTGACGTCGTGGCCGCGGGTGCCGAGTTCACGCGCGGCGGCGAGGCCGGCGATACCGGCTCCGGAGACGAGGATGTTCACGGGATGTGCTCCAGGTGGGTCTGGGCGGACGTGCCGGTCGGATGGGTGGCGGTGCTCCGGAGCAGGGGAGGGGGCGCGGCAGCGCGGTCGGCGCAAGGGTCGCGGTACCTGGCAACTAAAGCAACTATTTGTTGCTTTAAGAAAGCCTACCCACGGTCGGCTTGCACCGCAATGCCGCGCCTGGCGACAATCGGCACCCGAGCAGAGAACAGGAGGTGGGCGTGGAGATGGCCGACGGGACCGCTGACCGGCCGCCCGCACGGCGCCCCGGCGGCCGCAACGCGCGGGTGCGGGCGCGGGTCCTCACCGCGACCGCCGAGCTCGTCGCGCGCGACGGCGTCGTGGGCTTCCGCTACGAGGAGGTCGCCGAGCGCGCCGGTGTGCACAAGACCAGCGTCTACCGCAACTGGCCCGACCGCGAGGAGCTGGTCGTCGACGCCGTACTGAGCTACGCCGAGAACCTCGCGTCGGTCGCCGACACCGGTGACCTCCACCGGGACCTGGCGGACTTCCTGATGGGCCTCGCCGCTGGCCTGGAGACGCCTTTCGGCCGGACGCTCGAACAGGCCGTCCAGCCCGCCCACCAGAGCCCCGCCGTCCGGCAGGCGCTGTCCAGGGTCCTCGACCAGCGCGTGGCCGTCATGCGGCGGCGGGTGGACACCGCGGTCGAGCGGGGTGAGCTGCCCCCGGTCGACAGCGCCTTCCTCGGCGAGATGATCTCCGGCCCGGTGCACCTCATCCTCAACCGCGGCCTGCGCGCGTTCACCCGCGCGGACGCCGAGCGCATCGTCGCCGTGGTCCTCGCCGGTATCCGCGCCACGGCCCCGCACGGCTGAGGCGCGCGACCGGCCCGGGGCGGCGGGGAGGGCCGGATCCCCGATCCGCCGTCTCCGGTGGCTTCCGCGCACACGCCGGGGCTTCGGGAGGTACTGTGCGGATGACTTCGGATCGGGGGGGAGCGGCCATGTGGGCGGTACTGGGTATCTGCGGCAGCCTGCGCCGGAACTCCCACAACGCCGCACTGCTGCGCCTGGCGGGCCGCAGCAACCCCGACGTCTCCGTGGTCGGCGGTGACCTGGCCGGACGCCTGCCCCTGTTCAACCCCGACTTGGACGACGACGGGGACCTGCCGGAGGTCGTCACGAGGTCCCGGTCCTGCGCCGACCGGGCCGAAGGCGTGATCATCGCGACCCCCGAGTACGCGCACGGCCCCTCCGGGGCCACCAAGAACGCCATGGACTGGCTGGTCGGCTCCGGAGGGCTCGCCGGGAAGCCGACCCTCCTCATGAGCGCGTCACCGGGACAGGCGGGCGGTATGCGCGGCCACCTCGCGCTGATTCCCACGCTGACCCTGATGGGGAGCGTCCTGGTCGACTCGGTCACGGTCTCCGGGGCCCCCAGCCGGGTGGACTCCCGTGGTGAGTTCCGTGATCCGGCGGTGCTGGAGCGGGTCCGGCTGGCCATGGACGAGATGGCCACGGCGCTCTCCTACTCCCGGCGGAAACAGGCGGCGGCCCCGCTCCTGGAGTAACCCCGCTCCTCCGTCCGCTCCGCGGGCGGCGGGCCGTCGCGCCCCGGGCCGGACCCGCCCCGCTGACCGTGGGCGTGAACGGCGCGCTCCAGCCGCCCGGACCGGTGTCCCGCGCGCGCTCCGACCTGACCCGCCCCGACCCGCGCACGGACGCGGCAGGCGCCGCCGACCGGTCCTGTCCGAGACGTGGGGGCGGTGTGACTCCTGTGAAACAGGGAACCTCCTACTTCCCCCCTCTCGTCCAACACATCGAACTACGGAGTGAAGCCAGCGTGCGCATCCACCAGACCATCCCCCGCATCGCGGCGTCGGCGCTCATCGCCGCCCCCGTCCTCGCCCTGGGCGCCCCGGCCCAGGCCGAGCAGACGACCGGCTGCCTCAGCCGGGACGGCGCCACCGTCGAGGAGGCGCGGGTCACCGAGGAGGTCCCGCAGGAGATCCTGCGCAGATCCGGGTTCGTCATGACCGTGGACCGCTTCACGCGGGAACTGTGCGCGGCGTCGGGCCCGGAGGAGGCGAGCGCGGTCGTCGAACGCCACGGCGACGCGCTCTGGCGCGAGGCGGTGGACCGGGTCCAGGGCAACGCGAGGGTCGAGGGGAGCCTGAGCGCCGGGGACGACCGTCCGGTCTACTGGGCCCGGCTCGCCATGACCTCGGCCCTCAACCGCTGGCAGCCGGACTTCGAGCTGAGCGAGGCCGACCGCGCCGGGCTCGTGGCCGACATGGACCGCCGCTCCCGCGGCCACGACGACACCCACTTCGCCGAGGTCCCCGGGGAGCCCGAGGCCCTCCACGTCGTCGTGACCGGGTTCGACCCGTTCCGCCTCGACAACGACATCCGCCAGGCCAACCCCTCCGGCGCGGCCGCCCTCGCCCTGGACGGGGCGGTGATCGAGACCGACGCCGGGGTCGCGGTCGTGGAGACCATGCTCTTCCCGGTGCGCTGGCGCGACTTCACCGACGGCATGGTCGAGGAGGCCCTCCTGCCGCACTACACCGGCGACCGGCCGGCCGACACGGTCATCACCGTCAGCCAGGGCCGACCGGGCCGGTTCGACCTGGAGGCCCACAACGGCGCCTGGCGCGGTGGCGCCGCGGACAACGAGTCGGTCGGCACGGAGGAGATGGTCCCCGTCCCCGACGGCGTCCCCACCGTCACGCCGCAGCCGCAGTGGTCGGACTCCTCCCTCGACCACCCCGCGATCGTCGAGCAGACCAGCGGCGCGCCGTTCCCCGTGGTCGACAACACCACGGTGACCGAGATCCCCGAGGGCGGGACCGAACCGGTGGTGCGCGTGGACGGGCCCACGCCCGGCTCCGAGGCGCGGGCCGGAGGCGGAGGCGACTACCTCTCCAACGAGATCGCCTACCGCAACACCCTGCTGCGCGACGCCACCGGCCTGGACATCCCCGCCGGTCACGTGCACACCCCGGTCCTGGACTTCGGTCCCGGCGACGGCGTCACCGGCCCCGAGTTCGAGCGGAACCGCGCGGCGATCGTCGGTCAGGTCGAGGACATCGTCGCGGCCGCCGCCCGCGGGTGAGGCCCGGGGAGCGGGCCTTCCCCGGCGCGCTCCCACCACCGCGTCGTCCGTTTGGGGCCCGGCCGTCCCGTAGCCGGACACGGCGCTCCGGCGGGCCCCGGCGGCCCCCGCGGGGTTCGGCGGCGGGGCGCTTCGGGCGCTCGCGCCGCCGCCCCGTGGCCGGGAGTCCGGGGGTTGGCAGGCGTACCGTGGGGAACGGGCGTCGGCGTGGCCGGTCCGGTCAGGCTCCCGGTCCGGTGAGGAAGTCGCGCACCAGCGCGTTGACCCGCTCGGGCGACTGACGGTTGACCCAGTGCCCGTGGCCCTCCAGCATCTCCAGGCGGGAACGGGGAACCCGTTTCGCGGCGGCCACGGTGTGCCTGGGGTGCACGCCGACGTCCCGGTCCCCCTGGACGAACAGGGTGGGGCAGCGGATCTCGCCCAGACGGGGGCGCAGGTCCACGTTCATCCGCCACGGGCCGATGGAGGCGTTCTGCCAGTCGGAGGAGCCCGCGCCGTTGGCCCGGACCTCGGGCATGATCTCCCCGACGATGTCGTCGAAGTCGTCGACCGGACCCGCGAACAGGCTGGTGCGCGCGAACCGGGCCACCCTCTCGCGGCTGCGGAACAGCCACGTGGGCAGTGTGCGGTTGAGCAGGCGGCTCCTGGCGGTCAGCCACAGCAGCTGGTGCGCCAGGGGAGGGAACGAGATGATCCCGGCCGGAGCCAGGGCGACGAGCCGGTCCACCCGTTCGGAGTGGTCGATGGCGTAGGCCAGGGCGATCGCGCCGCCCTGCGACAGGCCCACCAGGGAGGCTCGTTCGACCTCGAAGCGGTCCAGGACCGCGGTGACGCATGCGAGCATCCGGGTGTGGTCGGCGGTGCCGTTCCAGGGCCTGCTGTGCCCCTGCTTGGGCCAGTCCAGGGCGAGGACCCTGTGGTCGGGGGCCAGGGCCGGGATCATGTGGCGCCAGCTCAGCAGGGCGTTGTCCAGGCCGGCGCCGCTCAGCAGCAGAACGGTGCTCGTGCCCCGCCCCGCGGTGATGACGCTGAGGGCGCCCTCGGGCTGCTCGACGCTGACGCGGGGGAAGGGGTCCGACGGCGGAGGGTTCACGGGTGCCGATCGCTCCTCTCGCGTTCGCTCCGCCACCGCGAGAAGAGCGGGGGCAGCTCGGACTCCAGGAATCCGTAGAGTTCGTGGACGTTGGCCAGGCGTTCGCGGCGCTCGTCCGGGGCCTCCCGGAGCATGCTGAGACCGCGCTCGGTGACCTCGCGAAAAGCGGCCGTCTGGGCGTACCTGCGCTCCAGCATCCGGCTCCAGCCGTTCGCGGCGATGCGGAAGTACTCCTGACGCTGCCCGCGCCTGCGCACTCCCTCGACCAGGCCGCTGGGGGTGAGCAGGCGCGTGGCGCTGCTGATGGAGCTGCGGCTGACCTGGAGGGTCTGTGCGAGCTGGGCGGCGCTCTGTTCCGGTGGATCGCAGATCAGCAGCCAGCCGACGACGCGCCCGGCGATGAGGGGAAGGCCCTCGTGCTCGAAGAACACGGCGACCTCGTCGACGAAGGCCAGTTCGTCCTCTGGGGGTTCGCCCGGGGGTTCGCTCATACGACGATATTACAGTCATTGCAGTAACAACTGCAATGAAAGGATGCCGCGAGGGCGCGGTCGCGACGGGCCGCGGCCCTGCGGGGGAGCGCGGAAGCGGCCGGGACCGCGGGCCCTCCCGGCGGTCCCGAGCCGTCGGGACACCGGACGGTCCCCGGGCCCCGGGGCGTTCTCCGATACGGTCCGTCCGACTCGGGCGCGTCTCCGCGTCCGCCGCGGGGCGTGTTGGTGTACTCGAGACCATCGGCGTCAACCGACGACAAGGAGTGACATGGCGTTCTCGGAGAAGCAGCAGGCGGTCCTGCGCAAACCGGCGTTCGGACACGTGGCCACGCTCGGCCCGGACGGCTCCCCCCAGTCCAGCCCCGTGTGGATCGACTGGGACGGCGAGTTCCTCAGGTTCAGCCAGACCACGACGCGGCAGAAGCTCCAGAACCTCAGGCGCGACGGCCGGATCTCGGTCTCGGCCACCGACCCCGACGACCCCTACATGTACGTCGAGGTCCGCGGCGTGGTCGACCGGGTGGAGGAGGACCCGGACAAGGCCTTCATCAACGAGATGGCGCAGAAGTACCTCGGAACCCCCTACCCGTGGGACAGCCCCGACGAGGAGCGTGTCATCGTCTACGTCCGGCCGGAGCGCTTCGTCGGCCGCTAGGGCGTGCTCGGCGGACGCGTACCCTGCTGCGCGACGGGAGGCACCCCC
>NZ_QPFC01000692.1:0-5241 GCF_003427465.1 Nocardiopsis sp. TNDT3
CCACTCCTCCGAGCCCTCCCCCGACGACGCCACTCCACCGCCCGTCCCGACCGGCCCCGGCTCCCCCGCGTGCGAGCGGGTCGAGCTGCGCGTACACGGCGTCAGCGGCGGCCAGGCCGAGGAACTGCTGGACGTCGAACCCGCCATGCGCGTGGGCGGCGACCGCCTGGCGGGGTTCTTCCGCTGGCGCCGCGAGTCCGACACCAAGACCCTTCCGGGCGTGCGCCGGGAGATCTTCGCCTGGGGCAACCTCACCTCCGGACGCTCCTCCCGGGCGTTCTGGCTGCTGCTGCTGCCGTTCATGCTCGTCAACGTGGCGTACTGGATGCGGCCCGGGCGGATGGACCGCGACCCCGCGGGGGCGCGGCTGCTGGCCAACAACGCCTACGGCGGGAGCGTGCGGCTGCTGGCGCTGTCCCTGACGGTGCTCATCACCCTGGCCGCGGCGGGGATCGGCATGGACCTGGTGGCCTGGCAGTGCGCCTCCGGCCAGGGCGAGGAGTGCGTGCGGGCCCGCCCCTGGCTGGCCTTCCTGGGCTCGCCCTCCTCGGTGCTGTCCGCGCCGGGCCCGGCCCTGCTGGTGGGCACGGTGCTGCCGGTGGCGCTGATCGTGGTGCTGTGGCTGCTGTCGCGGCGCACGGCCGCCGACTACGAGGTCGTGGAGAGCCCGATACCGCCCCGCCCCAGCGCCGCCGCCCCGCTGAGCCACAAGGGTTTCTGGCGCAACAGCGAGACCATGGCCCGGCTGCGCTCGGCGCACATCTCGGCGGCCCTGGGCACGGTGGCCGCCCTGCTGGTCGTACCGGCGCTGCGGCACGACCTGGGCCCGGCGACGGCGGGGCCGCCGGACGGTGCGGGGCCGTGGATCGTCGGCACCCTCCTGGCGGCCCTGCTGGCGGCGGTGGTCACCCTGAGCACCCTGAGCGTGCTGGTCCCGGGCACCGACCCGCGCTGGAACGCCCGGGCCGACCGGGTCTGCCGCCTGCTGCGCGACGCCACCCTGGTCCTGGGGCTGGCGGTGGCCGCGTACGCGCTCTGGCCCCGCCCGGAGTGGACGGCGTCGGGGCGGCTGCCCGGCAACGGGGCGATCCTCAACACGCTGTTCGCGGTCCAGGCGGCCCTGGTGCTGGTGATGCTGGCGGCGGCGCTGTTCCTGTTCGCCGCCGACCGCTCCCACGGCGGCGCGGCGATGCGCGGCCTCGCGGGCCCGGCCACGGCGGCCCTGGGCGCCCTGCTCGGCGGCGGTTTCTCGGCCGCGCTCGTCTACCAGGGGTCGCTGGCACTGAGCGGCTGCGGTTCCCTGGCCACCCCCGAGGTGGACTGCCTGCCGCTGTCGGTACCGGCCGCCTACTCCTGGCTCCAGCTGGCGTTCGCGTTGGAGGCGGCCATCGCGCTGGTCGTGGTGGGGGTGCTGGCGCTGCTGCTGCGCCGCGACACCCGGTCGCACCTGGCGGGGGTCACCGAGGACTACGCGCGCAGCGTGCGCGACCGCCGCACCTGGGACATCGCCCACGCGCGGGCGATGGGCCGGATGACGGAGGTGCTGCCGTGGGTGCTGGCGGCCTTCCTGCTCCCGGTGGTGGCGCTGGGCGTGCTCGTGCTGTCCTCCACGCTCTCGGGGCACCTGGCGGCGGGTCCGGCCTCGGTGACGACGGCCGTGTCGGACGCGGCCGCCGTGCCCGGCGAGGTACGGGGGTTCGCCCAGGGGACGGTGTCGGGGCTGATCGGCGTCGGCTCCCTGCTGGGCGGCGCCGCCCTGGTGGCGCTGGCGTGGATCGGACGCAGCGCCTACCGCGACCGGCCCACGCGGCAGGCGGTCGGCTCGGTGTGGGACGTGGGCACGTTCTGGCCCCGGGCGGCCCACCCGCTGGCGCCGCCCTCCTACGCGGAGCGGGCCGTGCCCCAGCTGTGCGCCCGGGTGGCCCTGCTGTGCCGGGAGGGCACCGACGTGGTGCTGTCGGGACACTCGCAGGGCTCGGTGCTGGCGGCGGCCACGGTCTGGCAGCTGCCCACCGACTGCCTGGGCCGGATCGCGCTCATCACGCACGGCTCACCGCTGGACCGCCTGTACGCCCGCTACTTCCCGGCCTACTTCGGGCCGGGGCCGTTCGCGGACCTGCGGGAGCGGGTGACGGACTGGCGCAACCTGTGGCGGGTCACCGACGCGATCGCCGGGCCGGTCCGGACGCTCGACTCCTCCGGCGGATCCCGGAGCACGCGCGTGGTGGAGCGGGCCGAGCCCCTGCCGGACCCGCGCTCCTACGACGCCCTGCCCGGCGAGGCCAGACGCCCGGAGATCCTGGGCCACTCCTACTACACGGGCGACCCCGCCTACTCCGCGGAGCTGCGGCGGGTGCTGGACGGCATGGAGGCGCAGGCACGGCGTGAGGCCTCCTCCGGGAGCACGGGGCACGAGGCCCCGGCCGGAAGCACGGGATGAGACCTGGGGAGGCCTACCAGGGGCCGTAGGGGCCGTTGTTGCTGTTGCCGCCCACGCCCTTGACCGCTGGACGCACGTCCAGCAGGAAGACGAGGGTGGCGACCAGACCGAGGATGACGAACATCCCGCGGCCGGAGAACACGGCCAGCAGCGAGAGCGCCGTGGCGACACCGGTGAGGATGACCCACAGCTTCTTGGTCTGCTTGTCCATCAGTTCGAAGGCCGCGGCCGGCGTGCGGACCGCCTCGATCAGCGCGTACAGACTCGCCACGAAGGTGACCAGGTAGATGGCCTGCCAGATCAGTCCGAACAAAACGCACACTCCCGACGACGTTCCGAGCGGGGAGTCCGCCCGCTCTCCACCGTAAACGGATGGGACGCGTTGATCGTGCCCGCGGAGGCGGGTGTCACACACGCGCCGGGATCGCGGTCGGCGGCGGCAGCGGGCCGCGCGCGGGCGCGACCGGCGGCCGGGAGGGTCACAGCGGGATGTGCCAGAGGCAGGTGACCGCGGCCAGCAGGAAGGCGGAACCGCCCATGATGAAGGCGCCCGCGTGGTAGGGCAGCTCGTTGTCGGGGTGCAGGAGGCGGTTGACCCGCCGCATCACCCCGGGTTCGGCGTCGGGCACGGCCGCCATCGCCCCGGCGGGCACCGGGGCCGGTCCGGCGGCGCCGAAGCGCAGCAGCGCCATGGCCAGCTCGCGCGAGGAGCTCTTGCGCCGGGCCTGGTCGTCGGCGCACATCTCGATGAGCAGCGCCACGCTCTCGTAGTAGGTGCGGACCAGGCGGAACCGCGGGAAGGCGCGCTTGAGCGAGGAGAAGGGCAGCAGCACGAGGTCGTGGCGCTGGCGCAGGTGGGCGTGCTCGTGGGCCAGGACGGCGGCCAGCTCGCGGTTGTCCAGGACCGCCAGGGCCCCGGCGCTGATGACCACCTGCGAGCGCAGCACGCCCGGAAGGCAGTACGCGGCGGCGGCCGGGTGGTCGAGCACGCGGGCGCCGGGCACGTCGGGGTGCTCGCTGGCGATGAGTTCGAGGAGGTCGTGGTGGCGTCGGCGGACGCGGACCACGTGCAGGAAGGAGGAGACCAGGCCGTAGAAGAGCACCAGGGTCAGCACGACGGCCAGGACCACGGCCACGATGTGGCTGACGCCCTCAAGTCCCTGGGAGAGTTCGGCGAGCAGCAGCTCACCGGTCACGATGTCCGTGGCCAGGGCCATGGAGCCCCCGGCCGCGCCGAGCTGGTAGGAGGAGAGCCCGAAGGCCAGCAGCGCGCCGATGGTGGACACGCCCCAGGCGAGCCCGAGTGCCTGCCAGGTGATCACGGCCGTGTAGGGCCCCCGCGAGGGCCACTTGGCCCGGTGGAGGCCTTCCATCGCGATGAGACAGCAGACCGCGACGAGGGTGAGAAGTGCGGCACTGACCATACGGACTAGTTCCTTGGCTGCTCGGTTTCCGCGAGTGCGCGCCGGAGCGCTTCAGCCTGCTCGCCGTCCATGGACTGGACGAAGGCGGCCAGGGCGGCGTCGCGGTCCCCGGTCTGTCCGAGAGCGTCGAACATCAACTCGGAGACGTATGCCTCACGGCTGGCTGCCGGGCGGTAGCGCCACGCGCGACCCTCACGTGCCCGGGTGACGACCTTCTTCTTGGCGAGCCTGTCGAGCACGGTCATGACGGTCGTGTGCGCCAGGTCGCGCTCGGCCAGAGCCTTGCCGACCTCACGAACCGTCATTGGTTCGTTCCGTGACCACAGTACATCCATCACCGCGCGCTCAAGTTCGCCAAGCCGATTCATACCCGTGATTCTACTTGGGGTCGTACTACCCGTTGTCGTACCCCCAGGTTAAATCCTCATCGCCTACGGGACAAGGGATACCGGCCCCGGAACGGGGTGGGATCGGCCTCTCCCGCACCCGGCCCGAGGCCCCCTGGGCGACGGCCCCGGAGGGTGCTCCCCGAGACCGGAGCGGCCTTGGTCACGCCCCGCGCACCCGCCCGAACCGGGGCCGGGCACCGCCCGCCGAACGGGGCGGAGGTGACGGTCACGCACCGCGCGGGTTCCGGCGGGACGCGTGTCCGCGCCTCGCCGCCAACCAGGGGGCGCGAGCACACGTCCCACGAGGCGACCCCCGTCACAACGGCGCGCGGACACCGCCGCCCGTCCACGGCACAGGAAGGGAAGGACATGACCTCTCCGAACCACTCCCGGATCCACGTCCTCCGGGGCGACATCACCGAGCAGAGCGTGGACGCCGTCGTCAACGCCGCCAACAGCTCGCTCCTGGGCGGCGGCGGAGTGGACGGCGCCATCCACCGCAAGGGCGGCAGGTCCATCCTGGAGGAGTGCCGCCAGCTGCGCGCGGGCCACTACGGGGGCGGCCTGCCCGTCGGCGACGCGGTGGCCACCACGGCCGGACGGCTGCCCGCCCGGTGGGTGATCCACACCGTGGGCCCGGTGTACAGCCCCACCGAGGACCGCAGCGCCCTCCTGGCCTCCTGCTACGGCGAGTCCCTGCGGGTCGCGCACGAGCTGGGCGCGGAGTCGATCGCCTTCCCCGCGATCTCCACCGGCACCTACCGGTGGCCGGTCGAGGACGCGGCGCGCATCGCCGCCTGGGCCCTGCACTCGGCGCACCTGCGCGTGCCGGAGATCCGCCTGGTGCTGTTCGATGACGTCGCGCACCAGGCCTTCCTGCGGGCCTTCGACCCCAGCTGACCCGCGACCGGGCGGGCGGCGGCACGCCGGTGGGCGGCCCCGCGAACGCCCGCCCCCGCTCCGTGCCGGACCCGGCCGGGTCCGGCAC
>NZ_QPFC01000693.1:0-3232 GCF_003427465.1 Nocardiopsis sp. TNDT3
GTTCGCCGCCGCGGACCGCGGCGGCGACCGCGCCGAGGACCGAGGGGTCGAGCGGTGGTTCGTTCCCCGGAACGACGCTCGTCGCCTCGCGTACCGCCTCGACGCGCCGACGCAGGCGCGAGGGCAGCACCTGCTCCAGCTTCGCGAGCGCGGTGAGCGATGTCTCCTCGACGCCGAGCCTCCGGGTCGCGACCACACCCAGTCCGACCGCGACGGCGACGGCCTCGTCGTCGTCGAGCAGCAGCGGGGGCATCGCCGTCCCGGCGGCCAGCCGGTACCCGCCCGCGACACCGGGACGCGCGGCCACGGGGTAGCCGAGCGAGCGCAGCCTGCCGATGTCGGCGCGCACGGTCCTCGTGCTCACACCGAGCCGGCCGGCGAGCTCTGAGCCCGTCCAGTCGCGCTTGAGCTGGAGCAATGACAGCAGTTCGAGCAGGCGGGCGGAGGTCTCCAACATGTTCCCCATCATTGCGGCGATCGCGGAAGCCCCCCTGCCGCATTGCCTGGAAACGTCGGTGCCATGAACGAGGACAACGCACTCACACCGTTTCGCATCGCCATCCCGCAGGCCGACATCGACGACCTGCGCGACCGGCTGGCGCACACGCGCTGGCCGGTCCCGGTGCCGGGCCGAGACGATCGCACCGACTTCAGCCGCGGCATCCCGCTGGTGTACCTGAAGGAGCTCGCCGAGTACTGGCGCGACGGGTTCGACTGGCGTGCGCAGGAGGAGGGGCTCAACGAGTACGGACAGTTCACGACGGCCGTCGACGGCCAGACCTTCCACGTCGTCCACGTGCGATCGACGAACCCGGAGGCCGTCCCGCTGATCCTGAACCACGGCTGGCCGGGCTCGTTCGTCGAGTACCAGCGGCTCATCCCGCTGCTGACCGATGCGTTCCACGTGGTCGTCCCGTCGCTGCCCGGCTTCGGGTTCTCCACCCCGCTGTCGGGGACCGGCTGGGAGCTGGCGCGGACGACGGAGGCCTACGCCGAGATCATGACGCGTCTGGGCTACGAGAGGTTCGCGGCCCACGGCACCGACATCGGTGCGGGCACCACCGGCCGCCTCGCGGCGCTCCACCCGGAGCGCGTCATCGGCACGCACATCGGCAGCGACCCGCGGTGGCTCGGGTTGCTCGGCGACAAGTTCCCCTACCCCGACGGTCTGTCCGATGACGAGACCGCCCAGATCGAGGCGGTGCGCGCCGAGGCCGCGGCTGAGCGCGGGTACCTGGCGATGCAGGACCACCGCCCCGACACGATCGGCGCGGCGCTCACCGACTCGCCGGTCGGTCAGCTCGCGTGGATCGCCGAGAAGTTCAAGACCAGGGCCGACGGCGCCTACCGGACGCCGGACGAGACGGTCGACCGCGACCAGCTCCTCACGAACATCAGCCTGTACTGGTTCACCCGCAGCGGCGCGTCGAGCGCGCAGTTCTACTACGAGTCCGCGCACTCCGGAATCGACTTGGTCACGGCCTCCGACGTGCCGTCCGGATGGGCCGTGTTCGACACCCACCCGCTCATGCGCCGCGCGGTGGACCCGTGGAAGGCGATCGGTCACTGGAGCGAGTTCACCGAGGGCGGTCACTTCCCCGCGATGGAGGCGACGGAGCTGCTCGCGGACGACATCCGCGCCTTCTTCCACGGCGTTTCCTGACTCCGTGTCAGGATCCGCGGGCCGCGAAGGCCCGCTCAAGACCCGAGGCCGTGGCGGGGGAACAACGGCCGTCCCGGAGGCGCGTACGACGGGGACGGTGCCTCAGGAGCCGTCGGTGACGCGCTTGCCGTCCCCGTCCCGGACGATGGTGAAGGAGTCCACGACCCGGCCGTCGGCGGTCCGGGACCGGTACTCCAGGGTGTCGCCGTCCACCGAGACCGTCTGGAAGGTCTGGGTGTCGGTGCGCTGCACGCGCACCTCGGCTCCGTGGTCGGTCCAGTTGTCCTCGGCAGCGTCGTAGGTCTTGGGGCCGGTCACCGCGACCACGTAGACCGGGCCGGTGTGCGTGCCGGGGTCGCCGGTCCGGTGCTCGGCCATGTTGCCTCGGGTGTAGGAGTGGTCGTGTCCCTGGAGGACCAGGTCCACGTCGTACTCCTCCAGCACCGGCAGCCACGCCTCGCGCAGCGGTTCGTTGTCGCGGTCGGGGTCGGCGGAGAAGACCGGGTGGTGGAAGGTGACCACGGTCCACTCGTGGGGGTTGTCGGCCAGCACCCGCTCCAGCCACCGCCGCTGCGTGTCCAGCCACCGCTCGGCCCCGTCCGAGGGCACCTCGCGGTAGTTGGAGTTGAGCACCACGAACCGCACGCCCTGGTAGTCGGTGTGGTAGACCGTCTCGGCCAGGTCCGCGCCCTGGTCGGGGCCGTTGTCCGCGCCGCGGAACTGCGGAACCCAGTGTTCGCTCAGCCCGTCGTCGTACTCGTGGTTGCCGGGCGTGGCCACGTGGTTCATGCTCCCGGCGGCCGGGCCGAAGGCGTCGAACCACTCGTCCCACTCCGAGCCGCTGTCGGCCGAGTCGATCAGGTCGCCGGAGTGCACGGCCAGCTCGGCCTCGGGCGCGGCCTCCAGCCCGGCCCTGACGACGGGGGCGGCCTCGTCGGTGATGTCGTTCTGGATGTCGCCGAAGTACAGGAAGCTGAAGGGTTGGGCCCCCTCGGCGGCGGTGGTGAAGGTGCGCCAGTCGCTCACCGCTCCGCCCGTGTCGCCGTCCTCGCCGCCCCCGCCTCCGGCGACTTCGCCGCCTTCCCCGCCCGTACCGATCCGGTAGCGGTAGGCGGTGTCCGGTTCCAGGCCGGTGGCCGTGGCCGTGAAGGTGGAACCGGGCTCCTCCCCTCCGGTGGCCCGCCCCCGGACCCGGGTGGGCTCCGCGGATTCGTCCTCGGGACCGATCTCCAGGAAGGCCTCCCGCGCACCGTAGGCGCGCCAGGTCACGGTCTGGGAGGTGCTGGGGTCGGCGGTGGGTGAGAGGAGGACACGGTCGACGGGCCGCTCGGGCGGGGCCTCGGGGGCGCAGGCGCACAGCCCGACCGTGAGGACCGCGCCGCCGAGGGCCGCGAGCGCGCGGAAGGCGACGGAACGGGGCCGGACCGGGCCGGACGCGGCCGAGCGGTCCCGCGGGGACCGGGGCGGCACCGGGCGGGGCCGCGGAGCGCGGGACGAAGCGTCGGGCATGAGGGACCTGTCCTTTCTGACGGCGAACCGGTGCCGCGGGCGAGAAGGGGCGGCGGGGGG
>NZ_QPFC01000694.1:0-4284 GCF_003427465.1 Nocardiopsis sp. TNDT3
CCGCGGGGGACCGGGCGGGTGCGGGAGGAGGCGGGAACCGGCGTACGCGGACGACCGGGCGCGGCCACCGCACGCAAGCATCATCGCATGCCCGCTCCGCGCCTCTCCGCACCGGCTACAACCCGGTCCGACGGTCGGATGTTTCCCGACGGGAACGCTCCCGCCTTCCGCCGGGAGCGGCCCGTGCTCCCCGCCGGAACCGCTCCGCAGGCGGCCGACGTCCTCCCGCCGGAACCGGTCCGAACACGGCCGACACACCGTTCGCGGCCCCCCGAAGCGCGCGGTCGGCGCGGTTCGCGGGTACGGTCCGATCGGCGTGAGTTTCGGTGGGCCCCGGCGGTGGAGGTGGGTTGGTGGACGCGCAGACGGCGTACCGGCGCAGGTGGGGCGGGCTGGCTGTCCTCATCATCTGCCTGCTGGTGATCGTGGCCGACAACACGATCCTCAACGTGGCGCTGCGTGTGCTGTCCGACCCCGAGCGGGGCCTGGGCGCCAGCCAGTCGCAGCTGGCCTGGGCGATCAACTCCTACACTCTGGTCTTCGCGGGCCTGCTGTTCACCTTCGGTGTGCTCGGCGACCGGTGGGGGCGCCGCCGCATGATCGTGGTGGGGCTGACGGTGTTCGGCGCGGCCTCGGCGCTGTCGGCCTACTCCCAGACCCCCGAACAGCTCATCCTGGCCCGCGCGGTCATGGGGTTCGGCGCCTCCATGGTGACGCCGCAGACCCTGTCGATCATCGCGAACGTCTTCCCGCCCGAGCAGCGCGCACGCGCCATCGGGATCTGGGCGGGCGCGGTCGGGCTGGCGATGGCCATCGGACCCTCGGCGGGCGGGCTGCTGCTGGAGAACTTCTGGTGGGGGTCGATCTTCCTCGTCAACGTGCCCTTCGTGGCGCTGGGCCTGGCGCTGGTGTTCTTCCTGATCCCCGAGTCGCGCGACGCCGACCCCGGCAGGCTGGACGTGCTGGGGGTGCTGCTGTCCGTCCCCGGCCTGGTGCTGCTCATCTACGGCATCATCACCGCGGGCGAACGGGCCTCCCTGGCGGACTGGGACGTGTACGGCGCGCTCATCGGCGGTGTGGTGGTGCTGGTGCTCTTCCTGGTGCACGAGTCGCGCGCGCCCAACCCCTCCCTGGACGTGCGCTTCTTCCGCGACCCGCGGTTCAGCGTCTCCGTGGCCACCATCATGGTGCTGTTCTTCAGCATGTCCGGGATCATCTTCTTCCTGAGCTTCTACTGGCAGAGCGTCCGCGAGTTCTCCCCGTTCGTCGCGGGACTGCTGGTGCTGCCCGCCGCGCTGGGGCAGATGATCATGGCGCCGCTCAGCCCGACGCTCGTGCGCTGGGCGGGGCCGCGCGTGGTCGCCGCGGTCGGCGTGCTGGGCGTGTGCTCCAGCTTCCTCTTCTTCACCCAGCTCGAACCGGACACGCCGCTGCCGCTGATCGTCGGGTTCTTCTTCCTCCAGGCCGGTGCGATGGCCGTGGTCCTGACCCCCGCCACCGACGCGATCATGTCGTCGGTGCCGCCGGGCAGGGCCGGAGCCGCCTCCGCCGTGCAGAACACGGTCCGGCAGGTGGCCACGGCGATGGGCGTCGCGATCCTGGGCGCGGTCATCTCCTTCCGGTACCGGGCGGGGATCACCCCCACCCTGGAGGAGGTCGCCGACGAGGGCTCGACGGGTGTGACGGACCAGCGGCTGCGGTCGGCGGGGGAGTCGATCGAGGGCACCCTGGCGCTGGCCCGGAGCCTGGGGGAGCAGGGGAGGGTCCTGGTGGAGCCCGCCAAGGAGGCGTTCATGTCGGGGCTGCACACGGCGGCGACGGTGTCGTTGTGTTTCGGGGTGGTCGGGCTGGTCGTGATCCTGATCTGGATGCCGCGCGAGACCGGGCGCCACCGGCCCCTGGACGCCGAGGGCGACGGCGGCCCCTCCGCGGGGACCGCGCCCGTCCCCGGCCGGGGGGAGCGGTGACCGGGACCGGTCCCCTACGTTGAACACATGCGCCTGACCGCCTTCACCGACGTCTCCCTGCGCCTGGTCATGCGGCTCGCGGTCGCGGACGAGGGAGAACTCCTCACCACCAGGGCCGTCGCCGGGATGCTCTCCGTGCCCTACACGCACATGGCCAAGGCCGTGGCGCGGCTGTCCGACATGGGGCTGGTGGAGGCGCGGCGCGGCCGCAACGGCGGACTGCTCCTGACCGAGAGCGGGCGGCGGGCCTCGGTCGGGTCGATCGTGCGCGAGCTGGAGGGCGCGGGTGAGCTCGCGGGGTGCGAGGACGATCCGCCCTGCCCGTTGCGTGCCGCCTGCCGCCTGCGCGGCGCCCTGCGCGAGGCGCACGAGGCGTTCTACACCTCGCTCGACGGCGTCACCGTGGAGTCCCTGGTGTCCCCGCCCGCGCGTGACGCGCTCACCCTGCTGCGCCCGTAGGGCCCGCGGCGGCGCTCCGTGGTCGTTTGCCCGTGGACGTCCGCCCGTGGTCGCCTGCCCGTGATCGTCCGCTCACGGGCGCACGGCCGGGCTCTGCCGGGGGCGGTTCTCTTCGCCGGACCGGTGGTCCTCCAGGCCGGTAGCCCGGTAGCCCGGAAGTCCGATGGCCCGGAAGTCCTCCAGGCTGCCCGCGCATGACCGTTCCCGCCTGGCCTCTTCGCGCGGGAACCACCCCGGAGGAGGGGGCCGTGAAGGCGGATTTAATATGCATTTCAGATACCAGTTTTCGCTCCGAGGCACCCTCTCCGAAGTGAGGTCGCATGCTCTCCACCGAGTCAGCCGCCACCGTCCGGGCCACGGTCCCCGCCGTGGCCGGAGCCCTGGACACCATCACCGCCCGCTTCTACGACACGATGCTCGGCGAGCGCCCCGAACTCCTCGACGGCCTGTTCAACCGGGGCAACCAGGCCTCGGGCGAACAGCGCAGGGCCCTGGCCGGGTCGATCGCCGCCTTCGCCACCCTCCTCCTGGAGCACCCGGACGAGCGCCCCGACGTCCTCCTCTCCCGCATCGCCCACAAGCACGTCTCCCTCGGGGTCACCGAGGACCAGTACGTCATCGTGCACAAGTACCTCTTCGACGCCATCGCCTCCACTCTCGGGGACGCGGCCACCCCCGCCGTCGTCAGGGCCTGGGACGAGGTCTACTGGCTCATGGCCGGAGCCCTCATCGCCCTGGAGGCCCGCCTGTACGCCGAGCGCGGGCACACCGGGCGCGGGGTCTGGCGCCCCTGGCGGGTCACGCGGCGCCGGCAGGAGACCCCCGACACCGCCTCCCTCACCCTCCAACCCGAGGACGGCGACCCGCTCCCCGCCTTCCTGCCCGGCCAGTACGTCAGCGTTCGCACGCGCATGCCCGACGGGGTTCGCCAGGCCCGCCAGTACTCCCTGACCGGCGGGGACGGCGAGTCCCGCCGTATCACCGTCAAGCGCCTGCGCGCGGTCGGGACCGACCCGGCGGGGGAGGTCTCCACCCTGCTGCACGACACCGTCGTCCCGGGCGACGTCCTCATGGTCTCCACCCCTGCGGGTGACGTGACCCTGTCCGAGGGCGACCACCCCCTCGTGCTGGCCTCGGCCGGAATCGGCTGCACACCGATGGTGGCCATGCTGAACCGGCTCGCCGAACAGGGCAGCGACCGCAGGGTTGTGGTCCTGCACGCCGACCGCAGCCCGGGGGAGCACGCCCACCGTGAGGAGACCGCCGCCCTGGTCGGGGCGCTGCCCGGTGCGAGCGCCCGGACCTGGTACGAGAACGGTGTGGACGGGGGAGACGGCGTGGAGGCTGTCGAAGGCGGAGGCGGAGGCGGCGACGGCGCTGAGGGCGGTGGGTGCGTCGGGGACGTCGAGAGCGTCGGAGGTGCTGTCCGGGGGCTGATGGACCTGGACGGGGTGGACCTGCCCGAGGGCGCTGAGGTCTACCTGTGCGGGCCGCTGCCGTTCATGCGAAATGTGCGTGGCCAGCTTGCTTGCCGCCGGGGTGCCCGCCCGCCGTATCCGCTACGAGGTGTTCGGCCCGGATCTGTGGCTGGGCGAGGACTGAGCGCCTGGGCGTGCTCTGAGGGGGCGGAGTGGAAGGGGAGTGGGCTGTTCCTGCTTCCTTTCGACGCTCAGGCCGCTGGTGGTGGCCGGGGTAGCGGCACCAGCTGCCGCGAAACGGTTCGGTTCGCTGTCAACGCCCGGGGTCGGGAGATGGTTGACCTCTGCTGCGGTGGCAGCGAAGGCGGCGGGTGTCTGGGGCGCCGATCAACGCCCTGGTTGCGGGTGGTGGCCGGTGGTGGCGTCGCCAGCTGCCGCGA
>NZ_QPFC01000695.1:0-4077 GCF_003427465.1 Nocardiopsis sp. TNDT3
GTACTGGGAGGGTGGGATCCCGGGGGCGTCCGCGAGGTTCGCCCCCGGGCCCCGTTTTCCCGGGCGGGTGGGTGGCCCCGGTCGGCGTCAGGTGGGGAACTCCCCGACCCAGCCGCCGTCGAGGAGGTACTTGGGCAGGTAGCCCGACTCCACCTCCAGCGTGAACTCGGGGTGGTGGTGGCCGCGGTCGTGAGCCCAGCAGGCCAGGGCGAGCAGCCCCAGGGGGACGACGCCGTGCACGTCCTCGGCGCTTTCGGCGGTGGCGGTGTAGTGATCGCGGAAGGCGGTGAGCCCTTCGGCCAGGGCCCTGTTGAACCCGTCGGCGTCGTTGGCGGCGAAGAACCGGAAGGCGTTCATCTGGGGGAAGACGATCCTGTCGAGCGTGTCGCCGCCGAAGGCCCCGTTGCGGGGGTCGGACAGTTCCATGGCCCTGGCGAGGTGGTCGGCCAGGCCGGGCCGGTTGAGCACGAACGCCTGGAGCGCGGCGACCCAGTGGTAGACGTACTCGTTGTGCTGGATGCCGCCCCGCTCCCCGGCCTCGCGCAGCAGGTCGACCGGGACCTCGCAGAGCCTGCGCCAGCGCTTCTCGTCGCGGCAGGTGACGGCGAGGAAGAACGCGGTCTCCCAGTTCCCGGCGTTGGTGAAGTGGCCCGGTCCGGTGGCGGTGAGGTCGCGGACCTCGTGGTCGATCACGCACTGGACCCGGGCACCCTCGGGAGCGGTGCTGAGGTCGAAGACGGCGTTGAAGACCTGCATGGCGGCGGCCCAGGCCTCCCAGGTCTCCAGTTTCCCGCCCTCGGGGTCCAGGGTGAGGGCGATCTTCGCGTACCGGTACACGGTGGACGAGGTCGTGCCGATGGACTCGGGGTGCCGGGAGAGGTCGTCGATCTTCTTGACCCGCTTCTCCTGGAACTGCTTCTCCTTGATCCGGTAGGCGGGGTTGTCGATTCGGTGGCTCTCGATGCGGTACGTCAACGTCCTGCCCTCCGGTCCAGGTCGAATTCTCGGAAGGAGTAACCTTCGCTCCGGGAATCCAGGATTTGGCCCTGGTCATCGTAATTGGTGATGGGATTGCCCTTGACCTCGACGTAGTGGAGCTTGCCGTTCTCCAGAGCGGCCTGGATCTCGTCGGCCAGGTCCTCCTCGGTGAACGCGTTTCTGGCGTCGCTTTCCCCGCGTTCCCGCATGCTCTCCAGAATGGACTCCAGATACGCCCTCGTTCCCTGGGACACCCTGACCGGCGTGCTGTTCGGAACCTCGGCCAAGCGCGTGCCGAGCTGGGTGTCCGTACTGCTCTTGGCCTCGACGACGACGAGCCCGCCGTCCTCCGTGCGCCAGACCTGGTCGAACTGGTGGTTCCCGTTGCGGGGGGAGGTGTCGGGCAGGGTGATCTGCTCGGTGACCCTGGGCTTGTTGACGGGGTCGCCGTTCTCGTCCAGGACCGGCCTGCCCGCCGAGTCGAGGGCCGGGTGTGTGCCGTCGAACTGGTCGAGGATCGCGATGTCGGCCGTCGCCTCGCCGAAGCCCTCCGAGGCCCTGAGCATGTCGGTGTGCCGCTCGGCGTAGACCTCCCTGGCCGCGGCGAGGTCCCGGGGAACGCTGCCGCCCGCGTCGAGGTGCTCCTTGTACCGCGCCTCCAGCGCCTGGAGCCTGGTGCCCGCGGTGCCGTCCGCGGTGATGGCGCTGCGCCGCCTCTCCGCGAGCTCGTCGAGGTAGGTGTAGCCGTCGTTCGCGGGATCCCGTGAGACGAGCGCGTCGCGCTTGTTCACGTCTCCCTTGTAGTCCGGCGGGTCCGCGGCGGGAAGGGTCTCCTGGACGATCCACCGGCCGTTGTGCTTGTCCCAGGTCAGCTTGGGGAGGGGGATCTCCTCGGGACCCACCTTCGTGAACCGGCTCCTGCGGTAGCCGTTGTCCTGGTAGAACCGGTCGAACACCCCGTTGGAGCGGTCGTTCAGCAGGTCCTGGAAGTGCTGGTAGAAGCGTTTCCTGCCCTCGGGGGTGTCACCCCAGCGGTGGTTGGCCAGGTCCTGGACGTTGCTCGGCAGGTCTTCGTCACCGCCGCCGTCACCGCTGTCGCCGTCGAGGGGATCGTCCGGTCCGGAACCGTTCCCGTCGCCGGGGTCGGGCGAGTGCGGCGGTCCGTCGCCGGTGCCGCCACCGCCCGTGCCGCCGCCGGAACCGCCGCGGCCGGAGTCGGTCTCGATGACCGTCGTGCCTCCGCGCGGGCTGTCGAGGGACGTCGTTCCACCCGCACTGTTGTCGACCGTGGTGTCGTGGCGGGCGTCGACGCGCTCGCCGTCCGCCCCCTCCGCGATCTCGTGCTCTCCCCGGCCCGCGAGGACGAGTTCCTCGGGGCGCTCGTTCCCGGCCTCCACGCGGGAGGGCTCGGACTCGTAGCGCTGGACCGGGGTGTCGTTGACCGAGGAGACGTCGTCGGGTACCTGCGAGGTCACCCAGTCGTTCTCCTGGCCGTCCATCCCCTCGCGCAGGCCCCGGACGGACTCGGGGTCGACGCCGTCGAGGAAGTCCTGGCTGGAGTCGAGCAGCTCGGTGGTCGGATAGGTCGGCTCCTCGGCGTCCTGGTCGGCGCCGTCGCCCTCCGCGTCGTCGCGGTCCCGGTCCGAGGACCCGCGCCGCTCCGCGGCCTCGGGCTCGTCCCCGGGCGCGGTGTTCGCGCGCGGCGCGGACCCGTTGTCGCCGCCGACCCCGTCGGCGTCGTCGACCGGGACCGTGCGGTTGTCGCTGTTGCCGGGCCGGTCGGGGGAGGCGCCGTCGCCTCCGTCGAGGTCGTTGAGCCGTTGCAGGGCGTCGGTCATCCGGCCGAACTCGCCCTGGTCCAGATCCAGGTCGGCGAGCCTGCTGAGGTCCACCGGCTGGATGGACCCGTCGCCGAAGCTGGGCACGCGCGACATGAGGGTCTGGAGGTCCACCCCGCCGCCGTCGGGCAGGTCGGCGTCCGCACGGCCGCCGTTGACCCCGTCCAGGATCCGCGACCCGCGCCAGGCCAGGAGCGGGACGCCGACGACCGCGCCCACGCCGGTGGCGGTCAGCAGGGCGCCGCCCACCGTGGCGCCGATGTTGAGCGCCGCGGTCCCGATGACGTACCAGGGCCGGTCGCCCCACTCCCGCCACGGGACCACCGAGTGGGCCGCCTCCTTCCAGGCGTTCCCGGCGGTCTCCAGGGACCAGCCCCAGTTGCCGTTCTCGTCCCGGGACGCGCCCACCAGGGAGCCGAGGCCCTCCACGGTGCCGCCCCAGTAGTCCCAGAGGTTGTCGCCCCACGAACCGGAGAACCAGCCCTCGGGGCCGTGCGCCCCGACCATGCCGCCGAGGTCCTCGGCCATGCCGACCACGTAGTCCCCGACGGCGTCCGTGGCGTCGGTGTACCAGGCGTAGTCGCTGGTCTGGGGGGCTCCCCACTCCATCTCGACGCCTTCGAGGGGCGCGTCGAAACCGTAGACGAACTCGCCCGCGCCTGGGGTGACGCTGCCGTCGGCCCTCTGGGCGATGAAGGTGGTGCCGCCGAAGAGCGCGGTGATGGCGTTCGCGCACGTGCGCTCGGCCTCCTCGAACTCGTGCTTGAGCGCGGCGGCCCGATCGAGCAGGGCGTTGTGCTCGGCGACCTTGGGGCTCTCCTCCTTCCACCAGAGCATGCCGCTGCCCTCGTCCCAGTCCTCGTCACGCCCGTAGTCGATGCTCTGGAGGAAGGCGTAGGAGTCGCTGCGCAGCGTGTACCAGCGGTCCTTGATGTCGCGCGTCTTCTCGGCGAAGTCGATCAGCGCGTCGGAGGCGCTGGAGAGCGCCGACGACACCTCGTCGGCGTCCCCGGTGAGCGGGTTCAGGACGTTGAACAGCGTCGCGGACTCGGGTGCGGAGTAGATGCCGTCCAGGCCCGCCCACGCGCCGGTGATGTCACCCGCGGTGTCGGTCAGGTCGGTCCCGTCGGCCTTGAGCTTGGCCGCCGCCGAGTCCAGGAGGTAGGTGAGGGTGTCGGGGATGGGGAACGCGCTGGGGTCGATCAGGCCTTCGTCGGACAAGGTCGTCACCGTTACCTGTGTGCCGGGACGCCGCGGGCGG